>CAYOYI010000038.1:0-14003 GCA_964408105.1 uncultured Chitinophagaceae bacterium
TTGGCAACTCTGGTAGTGAACAAGCTCCGTGGCACATTGAAAGTTTGCGCTGTTAAAGCTCCTGGCTTTGGCGACAGAAGGAAGGAAATGCTTGAAGATATTGCCATCCTCACCGGTGGAACTGTGATTGCCGAAGAAAGAGGTTACAAACTGGAAAATGCAGACCTCTCTTATCTCGGTCGTGCTGAAAAGGTAACGGTTGACAAGGAAAATTCAACCATCGTTAAAGGCGCAGGAAAAACTGCTGACATCAAGGCACGGGTTGGCCAGATCAAGGCGCAGATCGAAAAAACTACTTCGGACTACGACAGGGAGAAGCTTGAAGAAAGGCTTGCTAAGCTGTCAGGCGGTGTTGCAGTGCTCTATATTGGCGCACCAACTGAAGTGGAAATGAAAGAGAAAAAAGACCGCGTTGATGATGCATTGCACGCTACACGTGCAGCCGTTGAAGAAGGAATCGTTCCTGGTGGCGGTGTTGCATTTGTGCGCGCTCTCGCTTCACTTGACAAGGTAAATACAGTTAATGATGACGAAAAGACCGGTGTTCAGATTGTGAGAAGGGCCATCGAAGAGCCTCTCCGTCAGATCTGTGTTAACGCTGGCCTTGAAGGTTCCATCGTAATTCAGAAAGTGAAAGAAGGTAAGGGAGATTTCGGATACAACGCCCGCACTGACGTTTATGAAAACCTTTACAAGAGTGGAGTTATTGACCCGACCAAAGTAACAAGAGTTGCTCTGGAAAATGCAGCTTCCATCGCAGGCATGTTGCTGACTACTGAAGCTTTAGTGGTTGACAAGCCTGAAGAAGAAAAAGCTCCTGCAATGCCTCCGGGCGGCATGGGTGGCATGGGTGGAATGATGTAAGAGGCTTCTGGCTTAAAATAAAAAGGGCTGCTTCAATTGAGGCAGCCCTTTTTGTTTTTTGAAAAAAATAACTTTGCACTTCCAATCAAAGTGAGCACTTTCACCCCAAAACTTTTTTCCGTCCTAAAAGGGGGCTACTCTCTAAAACATTTTTCTTCTGACCTTACTGCCGGAATTATAGTTGGAATCGTTGCGCTTCCTCTGGCCATTGCATTTGCAATTGCATCAGGAGTTCCACCTGAAAAAGGCCTCTACACCGCAATCGTAGCCGGATTTGTCATTTCATTTCTTGGTGGAAGCAAGGTCCAAATAGGCGGACCCACGGGTGCCTTTATTGTGATAGTGTATGGAATCGTTCAGCAATATGGAGTAAACGGCCTTACAATTGCCACCTTCATGGCAGGAATAATAATCATTATCATGGGATTAGCAAGGCTGGGAGCAGTAATAAAGTTTATTCCTTATCCTTTGATCGTTGGATTTACAAGCGGCATTGCAGTGGTGATCTTTTCTTCACAAATCAAAGACATTTTCGGACTGGAGATGGGAACCGTTCCGTCCGACTTTATAGAAAAGTGGAAAGAGTATTTTCTGCATTTCAACTCAATCAATTTTTATGCTTTCGCCATAGCAATTGGAACAGCCGTAATTACTTTTTTCTCCGGAAAACTTATTTCCAAAATCCCGGGCTCACTGATTGCGGTTTTACTTGCAACTATAGTTGTTCAGGTTTTAAATCTGCCGGTCGAAACCATTGAGAGCAGGTTTGGCGACATTCCATCCATCCTGCCAAAACCAAATGTTCCATCAATTGACTTCAGCACTATTCAGCATCTTATTCAACCGGCTTTTACGATAGCACTTTTGGGAGCAATTGAATCTTTGCTGTCTGCTGTTGTTTCCGATGGAATGATTGGAGGAAATCATCGTTCAAACATGGAACTGGTTGCTCAGGGAACGGCTAATATCTTTTCGTCAATATTTGGCGGCATTCCTGCCACCGGTGCGATTGCACGTACAGTAACAAATATCAAGAATGGTGGCAGAACTCCCATTGCAGGAATTATTCATGCCGTTACACTACTCATTATTATGTTATTTGTCGGGAAGTGGGCAAAGCTTATCCCATTGTCTTGCCTTGCAGGAATTCTAATTGTGGTTTCTTACAACATGAGCGAGTGGCGGTCATTCCTATCGGTCACGCATGGATCAAAAAGTGATACACTTGTATTAGTCACTACTTTTTTGCTGACAGTTTTCATTGACCTCACCGTTGCAATTGAAGTGGGAATGGTATTAGCCGCTTTTCTCTTCATGCGAAGAATGGCGGTTATAAGCAATGTAAGTTCTGTTTCTTCAGCGGTGCAGGATGAAGAAGGTGAAGAGGGTATGGAACAACCCGATACATTGGACATACCGAAAGGTGTAGAAATTTACGAAGTGAACGGACCCTTGTTTTTTGGCGCCTCGCACAAAATCAGAGAAACGATCAAGATAACAAGTAAAAATCCCCGGATTCTAATCATACGAATGCGACATGTTCCTGTTGTTGATGCTACTGGTATTCACAATCTGAAGGAAATTATCAAGCAAATGATGGGATCAAAAACCAAAATCATTCTTTCGGGTGTTCAACCTTCGGTTTATATTGAACTTGAAAAAACCGGACTGGTAGAATTAATTGGCAACAGCAATGTTATGCCTAACATCAAGGAAGCGCTTGAACGGGCAAAAGAAATCATTACAACTCCAAATTCTGCAAAATAAAAAAGCACGGCATTTTTCTTTGCCGTGCTTTTATACGTGAGTAACCTGCTTTTTCTAGTATAAGATCAATCCAGCGCGAGCTGAGATCTTAGGCTGATTGCTGGTGCCGGTCTCTACAGGCGTTCCATCCTGCATGATCGTTACCTTCACCTCATGGCCACGGTCGCTGGCAGCCGCTACATATGCGAATTGACCAACGTTTCCGGTGAACTTGTAAGTCCAGCCATCATTAACACCAACAATTTCCTGGGATTCTCCCTTGTCGTTGCGGAAGTAAACATCACAACTGGAGCAATCAACTTTGTATTCAACCTGAAATTCGCTTTTCTTAGGTTCTGCGAACTTAAAACCCACAAATCCTGTCGCCCCGATCACCAATACTGCCAAAATCATAATAGTTTGCTTGTTCATAATCCTCTTCTCCTTTTTTTAAATAGTTAAACCAACAGCCTCGCTGATCTTGTACGAAATGAAGTTGAAAAGGTTACAGGCCGGTGAAACCAATTTGAAACCTAAGCCATAAAACGTAGTTTAGACAAGACTAATTTTATTTTTTGATTTGACTAAATGCCACTATCTTTGTTCGATTAAAAACAGACTCTGATGAGAACTCTATTATTCATAGCAATATGCGGGTGGCTGCTGGTTTCCTGTAACAACAATTCAGATAACAACTCAACTGAAAAAATTAAAATCGTCACCACCACTGGAATACTGGGTGATGCAGTAGCCAATATTGTTGGTGAAAATGCAACCGTGGAATCCCTCATGGGGCCGGGTGTTGACCCGCATTTATATAAAGCAACTCAACGCGACCTCGATAAGTTGACCGGTGCCGACATTGTTATTTATAACGGATTATTTCTTGAAGGAAAAATGGAAGACATCCTCGAAAAGCTCGGCAGAACTAAGAAAACTTTATCCGTTGGTGACCAGCTTGATAATTCGAGATTGATTCAAACTGCGGAAGAATCGGAGGGGAATCTTGGGCATGATCCTCACATTTGGTTTGATGTTTCATTATGGAATGATGTGGTGAATATCATCAGCTCCACATTACGTGAATTCGATCCGGAACATGCTCTGCAATACGAACAAAATGCAAAAAGATACACCGATAGTTTGACCAATCTTCATCAATGGGTGAAAAATGAAATTTCCACCATACCTCAAGAGCAGAGACTGCTCATTACTTCCCACGATGCATTCCATTACTTTGGCATAGCCTATGACATCGAAGTGCGCGGGCTGCAGGGCATTTCCACTGCCTCTGACTATGGATTGCAGGATGTAACCGAACTTGTTAATGTGATCAAAGAACGAAAAGTAAAATCAGTCTTCATCGAAACATCTGTTGCCGCCCGCTCTTTGCAGGCAGTGGTGGAAGGCTGTAAAAACTCCGGTTATGAAGTGAAAATTGGCGGAACATTGTTTTCCGATGCCATGGGACAGCCCGGAACCGATGAAGGAACGTATGTCGGAATGGTACAAGCAAACGTTCGTACAATTGTAAGCGCGCTCAAATGAATATCCAGGTAAAAGATCCGGTGATTGAAGTGCATGACCTCACGGTCAGCTATGACAGAAAGCCTGTGCTGTGGGATATTGATTTCACGATTCCGTTAGGAAGGCTCGTTGGAATCATTGGACCCAATGGCTCCGGCAAAACAACTCTTATCAAATCTATCATGGGTTTGCTTCCGCTAAACAGCGGTTACGTGAAATTGTTTGGTGAAAGTATTGAACAGGTTCGCAACAAGATCAGCTATGTGCCACAGAAAGAATCGGTGGACTGGAATTTTCCTGCAAGCGCCTTTGATGTGGTAATGATGGGGCGCTTTGGCAAGCGCGGGCTTTTCCGCAGGATCACCAAAGATGACAGGAAAGTTGTGAATGAATGTCTTGCAAAAGTCGGAATGAAAGAATTTGCAAACCGCCAAATTTCCCGGCTATCAGGCGGACAGCAGCAACGTGTTTTCCTGGCGCGTGCGCTGGCACAGGATGCCAGCATTTATTTAATGGATGAGCCTTTCAACGGTATTGATGCAACCACCGAAGAAGCCGTGATTCAAATTCTCAGAGAGATGCGCAGTAAAGGAAAAACAATAATTGTTGTTCATCACGACCTGCAATCAGCAATGGAATATTTTGATTGGTTCATTATGTTGAACACAAGGTTGGTAGCATCAGGACCAAAGGATAATGTATTTACCATCGAATTGCTGCAGGAAACTTATGGCGGCAAGCTATCGCTGCTAACGCAAATTGGCGACCTGCTGAAAGACAAAGCATTCCCGATGAGAGAAACCGGTTGACATGGAAGCGCTCATTGATTTTTTTTCATTCCAGAATCCAAATGTCAGGTACGTAACCTTCGGCATGGTGCTGCTCGGAATCTGTTCGGGAGTAGTTGGGGTGTTTGCTTTTCTGAGAAAGAGGACCCTTGTTGGCGATGCCATCTCACATTCCGTGCTTCCCGGTGTATGCCTCGCCTTCATGCTCACGGGAACTAAAAATATTGGCGTACTTCTTATTGGAGCATTTATTACTGGTTGGCTTTCTATCGTTGCAATCGACATCATCACCAGCCGCTCGCGGATCCCTGCCGATGCAGCTATTGGATTGGTGCTTTCGGTTTTCTTTGGTGTGGGAATTTTGCTGCTTACTTCAATTCAGAAATCGGGTATTGCATCCCAGGCCGGCCTGGATATTTTTCTTTTCGGAAATGCTGCTTCATTAATTGGCAGGGACCTGATCTCCTTCACTGCGCTTTGTTTGGTTATACTGGCAGTGGTTGCGCTTTTGTACAAAGAATTCAAACTCATCTCTTTCGACCGCGACTTTGCGTTGGCAACGGGAATTCCCGTTCGAACAATTGAGATCGTGCTTGCTTCACTCACAGTATTAACTGTTACCGTAGGTATTCAATCAGTGGGTGTTGTGCTGATGGCAGCTCTGCTCATCACACCCGCAGCAGGAGCAAGTTACTGGACTGATAATCTTAAAGTGATGCTCGTGGTCTCAGCATTTTTTGGTGCTCTTGCCGGAATCTCCGGGGCATTTGTTTCCTATACTGCTCCGGGTATGCCAACAGGACCGTGGGTGATTTCTGCTATTTCTGTGATAGCGCTTGGTTCCATTTTTTTCGCTCCCAAAAAAGGATGGCTGACGCGCCAGCTTGCAATTCGCAGAAACAGACAGAAAATGCTGCATGAAAATATTTTAAAACTGTTTTACCATCTTGGCGAACAGGAGAATGATTTTGAAAAGCTCAGAACAATAGAGGAGCTACAATCCCGAAGAAGTATAAGTGAAAAAGATCTGCTATCCGGCATGCGCACACTTGGGAAGAAATCACTTTTAAATCATTCGGATGGAAAGTGGCAGCTAACTCCCGCAGGTCAAAAGTCCGCTCAGCGTGTTGTGAGAATTCATCGTCTGTGGGAACTCTACCTGAATACTTACTTGAAGATCGCTCCCGATCATGTGCATGAAGATGCTGAAGCGATTGAGCACATCATCACACCGGAAATAGAAGCCAAACTCGAAAAGCTTCTTGCACATGCCGAACTGGACCCGCACAAGACTCAGATACCTTATTCAACCCTTAACCCGCAGAGATGAACGCTTTCTGGATCATACTCACCGGTTCACTGGTTGCAACCATTTGCGGCTTGCTTGGATGTTATCTTGTGCTTCGCAAGATGTCAATGGTAGGCGATGCAATCTCGCATTCCGTGCTTCCCGGAATTGTCATCGCGTATTTGATCACCGGCTCCGGTGCTTCAATTCCGATGCTCATTGGTGCCGCTTCGCTTGGCTTGCTCGCAGCGTTCCTCATTGAATCTTTTCACAAAAAAGGAAAACTGCAAACAGATGCATCAATCGGACTCACGTTCACCTGGCTCTTTGCCACAGGTGTTATTCTTATTTCATTGTTCGCCCGGAACGTCCACATTGATACCGACTGCGTGCTCTACGGTGAGATTGCCTATGTGCCGCTGGATACAATCATTACGGGAGGTGGCACCAACCTCGGCCCGCGTACCATTTGGATTCTTGGCAGCGTGCTGCTGATTGTACTTGGCGTAACTGCTTTCGGATACCGTGGACTTTTCCTCACTACGTTCGATCCTGCCTACGCGGCTTCGCTTGGCATTTCTACGGTGTTCTGGCACTACCTGCTTATGGGAATGGTTTCTCTCGCTTCGGTGGTTTCGTTTGAATCAGTAGGTGCAATCCTCGTTGTTGCAATGCTTATTGTTCCTGCGGCAACTGCTTACCTGCTGACCGATAATTTTCCGATGATGCTCATCCTCTCCTCTGTTTGCGGCATCATCGCTGCCATTGCAGGGTATTATCTTGCCGTATTCCTCGATGGCTCCATCGCAGGCTCGATGACAACAATCCTGGGAATTGAATTTTTGATTGTCTTTCTTTTCTCTCCGCTGGAAGGCATAGTATGGAAGGGAAAGAAAAAACAGGCAGTAGCTTAAAACTGCGGTTGATTAGTATTTTCACCAAAAGAAATCAGCCAATGAATCTTGCACACCAAATAACAATAGGACTCTTATTTCTTTTCGCTGCCTGCACGCCTCCTTCAAATTCCGAACAACCACAAACGGAACAAAAAGAAGCCACATCCCCTTCCCGACTCTTAATGCATGATGTTTACCTGAATCTTAAAGATTCCATTTCGGAAAGTGACCTCGCTAAAGTCATAGGGGAACTAAAGCGCCTCGAACAAGTTCCTTCAGCTCACAACTTATACGTTGGAACGAGAGCGGAGACCGGTGACACACGACTTGACCCGAATTATGATCTCGCACTGCATGTAGAATTTACCACGGAAAAAAACCTTGAGAGTTACGCGGTAGATTCGCTGCATCTTGAAGTCCGTTCTAATCTGAAAGATTTTTTAGCCGTTCCTCCGGTAGTGTTTGACTACTGGACAGAGTAATCAGACCATTGCAGACTTCCGCTTTTCCCAACTTACTACTGAATGCTGACCCATCAGCTCCCCGCAGCAGCCAGTGGCGGCACCGGTGACGGCACGAGGTTCTCTACCGGAGGCAGCGACTTCAGGTATGCAAACATTGCAGACAGTTCGGCATCCGTGAAATTCGCGTACGCAGGCCACGGCATAGGCGGTAAAAGGTCACGGCTCCCTGCCAGTCCCTTGAACTTGCCTTTGCGGATGGCAAGGAAGAATTGCTCCTCGCTCCACGTGCCGATGCCCGTATCGTCAGGCGTCAGGTTCGCTGCGAATGAAATGCCCCACGGCCCCACCCACGAGGTGAAGTCAGGGTCGCAGGCGGCATAGAAATTCTTCTCTATCACGGTGCGGTCAACATTAGCTGCAGGCCGGTCGGCCTGATGCCCGGAAAGCCGCAACGCAGGATCAGGCATCGGAATGCCGTCCTTCATGATCTTCGGTGAATGGCAGTCATCACATCCGATGCTGAGCACCAGATGCTCACCCCATGCCTCCTTGGTGGCATAGCCCAGTAGTTCATAAGTTTGGTTCGGAGTGGTATCGGCAGCAGCCTGCTGCGGCTGATACTGGCATGACGTGGCGAATATCGCCAGTGATGCCATCAAGGTTGCAGTTGTTTTCATGGTAGCGGTTGTTTTGAGAGCAAATGTATTGCCTGAAACCGCTGCTTGTTACCGGTGTCCTCGGAAAAATTTCTGCACAGCCCTGGTTAGAAACTATTTCTGGCAGCGGCTCTTGACGGTTTCTGGAGTTCGGTTATATTAATCAACTTACCAAAAAAACTTTTGGGAAATGCTATAGCAAAATGAAGATATGAGGCTTAGCAGGTGAGCGCGATCGCGAATGATGGTTGTTTCTATGAGGATCAACCCTCCCATTTAGCCTTTTTGAGTTTACAGCGATGATGCTTAACTAGTTGCTCAAATTTTTTGTTCACAACGATTATATGCAGTAAGAACTGATGGTTAACATTGCTATCAGCGGTTTCCTTAACCGATGTTCATCCCCACCCATCCGAAAAATTGTCACATTTCTGAATTGCAAAGCAGAAAACTACAATTAACTGGTTAGCAGCAGCAGGAAAGTAGGTCTTTTCACGTAGAAAAAGCGCCAGGTTCTTTGGTAGTAAGCGAATAATTCCGTATATTCAGCAAATCACAAGATTTATTTGTTCTTTAACTAAAAATATAAAAGTCATGACCTGCCCCATGATTTCCCGCACTGGTATTGTCGGTGTATTGATGTGTTTGTTAATCAATAGCCTGTCGGCTCAGATTATCAACACGTTTCCGTTTACGGAAACTTTTGACACTTTTGCCACCTGCGGCACTTCGTGTGCCACTGTGTGCACGCTTCCTGGCGGGTGGACAAACCTGACGATTGACGGCTCTGACTGGCTGGTGGATGCTAACGGCACCACTTCCACAGGCACAGGTCCTTCAGGCGACCACACTACCGGCAGCGGGAACTATCTTTATACTGAAGCTTCATCATGCCTTAATTCCACAGCGGCAGTCACCACTCCGCAACTCGACCTCAGCGGGCTCACCAATTTCAGGATGGAATTCTGGTATCACATGTACGGCCAATCCATGGGCGAACTGCATATTGATGTATCGAATAATGGCGGACTGTTCTATACCGATGATGTAATCACCCCTTTCACCGATAATGTTGATCTCTGGCAAAAGATGGTGGTGAATCTTGATGCTTATGCGGGAGACACTATAATAGTGAGAATGAGGGGCGTAACCGGAAATGATTTCTACAGCGACATGGCCATTGACGATTTCACGTTCTTTTCCCTTAAGGCGAATGATCTCGGTGTGGCGGGTCTTGATTCTCCGATCATTCCGCTCACGGCAGGGCTTAACCCCGTTGCCGTTACGATTAAGAATTTCGGGATTGACACCATCACCAGCGCAACGATTGAATGGAGCATCAACGGCATCGCTCAAACACCTTATACATGGAGCGGCTCACTCGCATCTGAAGAATCAGATATTGCTGTAACTATCGGCAGCTACAATTTTCCGGCAGGCACATCAGTCATAAAAGTCTGGACATCATTGCCAAATGGACTTTCTGATGATGACAACTCAAATGATACCATAGAGATCAGCGCCTGCACTGCACTTAGCGGAACTTACACAATAGGAGGCGCCACGCCTGACTTTGCAAGCTTCACCGAAGCGGTGAACGCCCTGGCAACTTGCGGAGTCAGCGGGCCGGTTACAATTAACGTTGACACAGGCTCCGGGCCTTATGTTGAGCAGATCACCATTCCTGAGATCAACGGTGCGAGTTCAGTGAACACAATAACCTTTGAAGGAAACGGAGAAGAGCTCACCTTCTCATCATCATCTACAAATGACAGGCATGTGCTTTTGCTTGATGGCGCTGACTATATCACAATAAACAATCTGATGATTGATGCCACCGGTGGCGGAAGCTACGGCTGGGCGGTAAGGCTTATCAATAATGCCAACAATAATTCCATCACCAACTGCCAGATCATATCGGAAACTGTTTCTACCTCATCAAACTATGCTGGTATCGTTGCCAGCGGTTCTGCAACAAGCGGCACCAGCGATGGTGACAATGCAAATAACACGCTGATCTCCGGCAACACGATCATCGGAGGATATTATGGAATCGTAATGAGCGGCAATGGCTCCGGTGCGATGGCAACCGGGAACATGATTATGAACAACACGATTCATGATTTCTACAACTCAGGAATATATCTTGATGACCAGGATGGCGCTGTGGTTTCCGGTAATGATCTTCAGCGTCCGACAAGAGCCACCGGAAGTACCATTTATATGTTCTACCTGTCAGGCAGTTCGAGCCAGAATAATCTTTATGAAAAGAACCAGTTGCACAATGTATCGGGAACGAACACTACATTTTATGGCGTGTATTTCACCGGTGCCGATGCTTCATTCGGAATGCAAAACATGGTTGTCAATAACATGATCTATAATCTCACGCAGTCAGGAACGATCTATGGTATTTATAACTCAAGCTCGAACGGAGCATTCTATTATCACAACACAATTTTGATTGATGATCCTAATGCCACCTCAGGAACAACTCGTGGATTTTATCAGCTCACAACCGCTTCGGACATTGAATTCAAAAACAATATCGTGATGGTGACCCGCGCAGGCAGCGGCAGCAAACATGCCGTCTATTTTGGCTCTAGCACGTCAACAATAATTTCTGATTACAATGCCTTCTTTGTAGATACCGCTACTGAAAATGTAGGCTACTACAGCGGCAACTTCAAAACGCTTGCCGACTGGCAGACGGCAAACGCGAATGCTTATGATCAAAACTCAACTTTTGGTGATCCGCTGTTTGTGAATACGGCAAGCGACCTCACGCCCACAAACGGGTTTATTGATGATCTCGGTGACAGCCTCGGTGTTGTTGATGACATCTTCGGAAACCCCAGAAGCCTTGTTGCGCCTGACGCAGGGGCGATTGAATTCGTCCCACCGACATTGGATGCGGCTATCACGTGGGTTGCTCCTGTACAACCTGTCACCTCAGGCAATCAAACCATCACGGTGAATATCGCCAATAGCATCACTTCCATTCCGGTGATTGGAAATGTAGTGTTGACATATACCGATGGCATTACACCGGTAACGGAAACTTTCAGCGGCTTGAGCATAGCTCCCGGAGCAAGCCAGGATTTAAGTTTCGTCACGCAATACAATCTTGTTTCTTCAGCAAACCTTCAGGCATGGATTGATTCGGTGAACGGCACAACTGATGCGATCTCTTCTAATGACACCACACCGGTGCAGAATTTGTGCGCTGCATTTTCAGGTGTATTCACCATCAATGCTGACTCGGCATCTTCATCAACAAACTTCCAATCATTTACGGACGCAGTTACAGCGCTGACGAATTGCGGTATCAATGGCCCGGTTACGTTTAATGTGGTGCACGGCAGCGGGCCTTACAACGAGCAGATTGAAATTCCGATGGTGGTTGGCGCTGACTCCACGAATACTATCACTTTCAATGGAAACGGAGACACATTGCAGGCGATGGCAACCTCTGCAAATCGCGTTATCATTACATTGAACGGAGCAAAACATGTTACCTTCAATGACCTGGTAGTGGTCTCTCTCGACAGCACTTACGGCTGGGGATTTCTGCTCTACAACCAGGCTGACAGCAACACCATAAATAATTGCACCATTGATTTATCACGGGCGGATGCTGCAACATCTTCTGGCGAGAGCAACGGTATCATTGCATCCAACTCAACTACAAGTTCCACTTCAAGCGGCAATAACGCGAATTATTCTACCATTACTAATAATACTGTTATCGGGGGATATTATGGTATTCGGCTAAATGGAAGTTCTTCTGAGCCGAGTGTATCAAGCATGATAAGCGGCAACACGGTGATGGATCACTATTCCGCTGGGATATATCTCATATATCATTACGGAGCACGCGTAAGTAACAATGATGTGAGCCGTCCTTTGAGAATGACTGTGCCGACAACGTCATACGGAATTTATTCTTCCAATATCAACGCTACGGTCTTTGAGCGAAACAGAATTCACAATCTGCATGAAAGCGCTTCCACTTTGACAGGAACCCTTTATGGAATGTACATTACAGCCAGTGATCCGGTTGCCGGAGATGAAAACAGATACGTTAATAACATTGTCTATGACCTGAACAATTTTATCGGGACATTGTACGGTATTGGCAGTCTCGGCTCAGATAATACGCAGTATTATCATAATACTATTTCGCTGGACGATACCTCAGCCGTTACTACCAGCACCACACGCGGATTTTACCAGTCAACAGATGCAAGCGGAGTGGACTTTAGAAACAACATTATTTCAATTTCAAGAGGAGGGACCGGCACCAAGCACTGTCTGTATTTTAATACCACCACGTCAACAATTACGTCAGATAATAATGTGCTCTTCATGAATGCTCCTGCCGGAGTGAGCAATCACATCGGATATTACGGGGGAGATTTCACAACACTTGCAGATTGGAAAACGGCAAATCTTGGTGCCTATGACCAGCAATCAGTGGAAGTTGATCCGCAATATAATGATGCCTCAGCCGGAGATTTCCTGCCTACAAATACCGCAGTGAATAATCTCGGAATAGGCGTTGGAGTAACTGAGGATATCAATATGAATCCGCGTAATCCTGATTTTCCTGATCCGGGCGCGTATGAATTCACACCTGCAGGCCTCGATGCTTCAGTTCTTTGGCTTGCCCCAGTTGTGCCGCTTGGTCCCGGCTTGCATGATGTGAAAGTGAACATTAACAATACTCAAACCATCACCATCACCAGCCTCGATCTCACCTACACCAATGGAATAACAACGGTCAGCGAATCATTCGATGGATTGAATATTCCGGGCGGAGCGAACATGGATTTCACTTTCAGCACGCAATATAATTTGCAGGGCATCACAACCATTTACGCATACATAGACAGCGTGAACGGCATCATGGATAATGACCAGTCCAACGATACCACGGTGAGGCAAACTATTTGTCCCGGTCTATCCGGCAATTTCACTATTGATGCGTTGGCACCTGCATCTTCGACAAATTTCCAATCATTCACTGATGCAGTTTCTGCCTTAGCAAGTTGTGGAATCACCGGAGCAGTAGTGTTTGACGTAGCCCAGGGAAGCGGACCTTATGTTGAGCAGGTCATAATTCCTGATATTACGGGAAGCAGCTCTGTAAATACGATCACAATAAACGGGAATGGAGAAACGCTGGCATTTTCCTCATCGGCTTCTTCTGCACGCTATGTTTTGCAACTAAATGGAGTTGATTACCTGACCTTGAATGATCTTACGATTGACGCTACCGGTGCAGGAAGCTACGGCTGGGGAATTTGGCTGACAAATAATTCGGATAACAATTCCATCATCGGTTGCGATTTTATAACGGAAAATACTTCAACATCGAGCAACTACGCGGGAATCGTAGCAAGCGGTTCGCCAACCGGTGCTACTACTGATGGTGACAATGCAAAGAATACATTGATTTCCGGAAACACCGTCACCGGGGGGTATTATGGGATTGCAATGAGCGGAAACGGCTCCGGAGGCATGGCAACAGGCAACAGGATCATCAACAACCTCGTGAGCGATTTCTATTACTACGGAATTTATCTGGATGACCATGATGGGGCGGTGGTATCCGGTAATGATATTCAGAGACCCACAAGGACGGCTGCAGGAACTTCCCTTTATATGATGTATCTGCTTGGCTCATCCAGCCAGAACAACTTGTTTGAAAAGAACCGCTTGCACAATATCTTTCAGGATGGCTCAACCACTTATGGAATTGCTTTTTCAAG
>CAYOYI010000038.1:14013-16479 GCA_964408105.1 uncultured Chitinophagaceae bacterium
GAGAACAAAGCGATCAACAATCTCATCTATGACTTCAGAGTGCCGGGCACTATATATGGTATTTACAATACCGGCTCTGATGGAGCTTTCTATTACCATAATACAGTTTCGCTGGATGATGCCACGGCAACTTCCGGAACTACGAGAGGTTTTTATCAAACCACAACCGCATCGGGAATTGAATTCAAGAACAACATTATTTCCGTTACTCGAGCAGGGTCAGGGACCAAGCATGGTATTTACTTCGGCTCAACCACCTCTGACATTTCCTCCGACTACAATGTCTTCTTTGTGGATACTGCAAATGAATATGTCGGATACTACGGTGGTAATCAAACGACATTGGCCGACTGGCAGTCCGCCAATTCCGGTGCTTATGATCAGAACTCAGTGTTTGCTGATCCGATATTTATCAATTCAGCTAATGACCTCACTCCGCTCAACCCCGCGGCAGATAATGCAGGCACTCCTCTCGGTGTTGCCGATGATATCAATGCGTCCATACGCGACACCGTGTCTCCTGACGCAGGGGCAATTGAATTTACCCCTGCCGCAACTGATGCCACGGTTGTAGCGGTGGTGGAACCGGCTGATGGAATCTGCGGATCAAGTTCAATCGGTATATCCGTGGTAATTCAAAACTTCGGGACGAATACCCTCTCGAATATTCCTGTTACCATGATCATTTCAGGAGCATATTCAGATACATTGCAGGCCTCGTCTGATACGCTTCTTACGTTGCAGACTGACACTATATCAATGGGCGTTATAGATTTCACCCAAGGTGGCGTTTTAACGCTTACTTCATTTGTTTCGGCAGCAGGGGATACCAAAGTTTCGAATGATACCCTTGTTCAAATCATCACGGTTTTCCCAAGGCCCGATGCCCCGGTGATACTTCCTTACAATGACACAATATGCAGGTCATCAAGCACTGTCATCACCATTGACGCTGATAGTTCATACAATTATGTGTGGTATGATTCCTCCACAGGGGGGAATCAATTATTTACCGGCACAACATTTACTACTCCCGTGCTGGATTCATCCGCAACATATTATGTTGTTGCTACTACTGCTGTTAATTATCGCGTTGGGCCGGTTGACCTTAGCATAGGCGCATCGGCAAATTTTAATTCTTTAAACGTACAGGGATTGCACTTTGAGGTTTATACCCCAATTGTGATTGATTCATTTGCCGTTTATGCCAACAGTCCGGGTGATGTGGTGGTGGAATTATCCAGCCAGGATAATTCTATCGTTTACAATACCACCACTGTTAACGTTACATCAACGGCTAAGACCATGATTCCCGTTGGGTTTGTTGTGCCTCCGGGCAGCTACAGGCTTGATGCCAACGGCAGCACCACGGGAGGCTTATACCGAAATTCCACCGGGGCAGTTTACCCATATGAGGTGCCAGGAGTGATGGCTATTACCGGAAACAGTTTTGATCCTGAATATTATTATTACTTCTATGACTGGCACTTCACATCCAGCGGATGTCCGGGTGACAGGGCTATGGTCAGTGTTTTCGTTGATACCATTGATGCGGTCACAGCAACCCTGTTGACAGTTGTTTCTGATCTCAACGTTGTATTTGCAGATCCTAATTACGATGCTGCAAATACTTATCTGCTTGACTTTGGAGACGGTAACACAAGTAATGTTCCGAACATTAACCATGTATATTCTGATGATGGCACTTACACGGCATGTCTTACTGTGAGCAACTCGTGCAGTGAAGACTCAAGCTGCCAGACATTCACGATCTGTGCTGATCTTGATGCGGATTTCACTGTTGCCAAAACCGGATTAACGGCTGACTTTTCATACTCCGGTGATGGAACGCCTGTAAGTTATTTCTGGGAGTTTGACGGCACGGATACCTCAACAGCAGCACAACCGCAATACACTTTTGCGGCAGATGGTATTTATGATGTGAAGATGATTGTTGAAAACCTCTGCGGAGGAGTTGATTCGATAACGATTTCAGTTCCTGTTTGTGAGGAGTTAATAACAGATTTCAACTTTGTCAAAGATGCGACCGGCTT
This sequence comes from uncultured Chitinophagaceae bacterium, assembly GCA_964408105.1. GTDB lineage: Bacteria > Bacteroidota > Bacteroidia > Chitinophagales > CAIOSU01 > BPHB01. The sequence continues at coordinate 16,068 of CAYOYI010000038.1, forward strand.
GATGGTTGACTTCACGAGCGCAGTGAGCGGAACCCCAACTTCTTATGACTGGAATTTTGGGGATGGAAATGTTTCTTCGGCTGAAGACCCCTCGCATACATATACCACTGCAGGTAATTACAGTGTAGTGTTCACCGTCACCAATGTTTGCGGAGAAATAGATTCAACAGTGAAAACAGTTGGAGCTTGTGCTCCGTTATCCGCAGATTTCACCGTGAAAGTGAATGGCAATACAAATGTGACCACTACCAATAATTCTTCCGGCAGTGGCGTAAGTTATAGCTGGGATTTCGATGACGGAACAATTTCAACTGAAGAAGAGCCAATTCACAATTACACTGCTTCGGGGAATTATACCATAACGCTCACAGCCACTGATGCATGCGGTGAAACAGCAACCAGCACCCAGCAG
>CAYOYI010000039.1:0-11214 GCA_964408105.1 uncultured Chitinophagaceae bacterium
GGATGTAGGCAAACAGGCTTCGGTTGAAAATGCATTTGAAGAATCAATGAAATTTCTTAGTGGAAAGGTACACGTGCTGATCAACAATGCCGGCCTGGGATTTTTCGGGAAGCTGGAAGAAACTCCGGTTGAACACTGGCATCAGATGTTCGATACGAACGTGCATGGATTGTTTTATGCCACAAGAAAGGTTCTTCCCTTAATGAAAGGACAAAAACTTGGACATATCATCAATATAGCATCCATTGCCGGACTGGGCGGAATCGAAGAAGCATCAGGCTACTGTGCAACAAAGTTTGCGGTCAGAGGAATTTCGCAATCGCTGTTCAAGGAGGTTCGAAAACACAATATCAAAGTGACCAGCGTTTGTCCCGGCTCCGTGAACACTGAATTTTTTAATGACGTGGAAGGCATAACCGCCAATCCAACGATGATCGATCCAAATGATCTGGCTGACAACATCCTTCATCTCATAGAATCACCCGATAATTTTCTCCCAACTGAGATTGAAGTGCGTCCGCTCAACGTGAAATACAGTTGAAGGCGATGCTTTATCTTTACTTCAAAATTTTTCAATGAGAGAAATAAGATTCAGAGAGGCGCTACGCGAAGCAATGGTTGAGGAGATGAGGCGTGATGAAAGTGTATTCTTAATGGGAGAGGAGGTGGCTGAATACAATGGCGCCTATAAAGTGAGTGAGGGTATGCTGGATGAGTTCGGGGCAAAGCGCGTGATTGATACACCCATTTCTGAATTAGGATTTGCCGGTATCGGGGTTGGCGCTGCCATGAATGGACTGCGCCCGATTGTAGAGTTCATGACCTGGAATTTTGCGCTGCTTGCTTTTGACCAGATTGTGAATTCTGCCGCAAAGATTCACGCCATGTCTGCCGGGCAGTTTAATGTGCCGATTGTTTTCAGAGGGCCTTCGGGTTCTGCGGGTCAGCTCGGTGCGCAGCATTCGCAATTGTTTGAAAGCTGGCTGGCGAATTGCCCGGGGTTGAAAGTGATCTCTCCTTCAAATCCAAAGGATGCCAAGGGCTTGCTTAAATCTGCTATTAGGGATGACGATCCTGTGCTATTTATGGAATCCGAAGTAATGTATTCAGATAAAGGGGAAGTGCCGGAGCAAGAATATTTGATACCGATTGGAAAGGCTGATGTGAAGCGGGAAGGAAGTGATGTCACGCTGGTGTCATTCAATAAAATGATGAAGGTTGCGCTCAAGGCAGCCGAGGAGCTGGAAAAGGAGGACATTTCTGCAGAAGTAATTGACCTGCGAACGATCCGTCCGCTAGATAACGAAACGATCGTACAATCTGTAAAGAAAACCAATCGCATCATCATTGTGGATGAATCATGGCCTTTTGCATCCGTTTCTTCGGAGGTGGCTTACCAAATTCAAAAAGAAGCATTTGACTACCTGGATGCACCGGTGAAAAGAGTGAATGGCGCTGATTCATCTATGCACTATGCTCCAACGCTTATTGAGGCTTACCTGCCTGATCCTGCAAAGACCATCCAGGCGGTAAAATCCGTGATGTATGTTTCCTGACATACTCGCGTTGATCAATTCTTTTTCTCAGTCATGCTTGTAGGCAAAAAATACCATCTTACTTATTGTGCAAATGTTCATGCCGGAGAAAGTTGGGGAGAAGCTTTTCAGCAATTGCAAAGGCATATACCGGAAATAAAAAAGACAGTTTGCCATAATCAGCAGTTTGGAGTCGGACTGTACTTATCCGATCGCGCAAGTAAAGAGATTATTGCTGGCGATGCGCTAAAGAAATTTAAAGACTGGCTAAACAAAAACGATTATTACGTTTTCACGATTAACGGATTCCCTTTTGGGGGATTTCACCAAAAGGTGGTGAAGGATATTGTTTACAAACCCGATTGGTCTTCCCAGGAAAGACTTGATTATACCAAAAGGCTGTTCAACATCCTGTCGGCACTTTTGCCTGAAGGAACTGACGGTGGAATTTCAACCTCTCCGGTGTCATATAAATATTGGTTTAATGACGAAAGCGAGAAACAGAAAGTTTTGAGAGATTCATGCACGCACTTGGCTGAGATTGCTTTATATCTTAATGGACTGAGCTCTGTTCACGGGAAGAATTTTCATTTGGATATCGAGCCGGAGCCGGATTGTTTCATTGAGAATTCCGATGAAGTAGTGGAATTTTTCAATCAGCATTTAATTCCCGCGGGTGTTGAAATGCTGGCTGAGAGGAAAATATCAGTCAAGCGTGCTGAAGAGATCATAAGAACGCATATCAATGTCTGCTACGACATTTGCCACTTTGCAGTAGAATTTGAAGAGCATGAAAAGGCGATTGAGAAAATCTTATCGGCAGAAATAAAAATCGGTAAGGTGCAGATCAGCTCAGCAGTTAGAGCAAATTTGTCCGAGGATAACAGAACGAAGGTTTTAAATCAGTTGGAGCAATTTGACGAGCCGAGATATTTTCACCAAACGGTGAAGAGAAAAAAATCCGGTGAATTAAAAAGGTTCCGCGACCTTCCCTTCGCCCTTGAAAATGATGAGCTGGATGATGCAGAATTGAGAACACATTTTCACATTCCTGTTTTCCAGGGTAAATATGCATATCTTGATTCAACACAGGAGGATATATTGAGAGTGTTCAGAGTTTTGAAAAATAAAAACCTTACACCACATCTGGAGGTAGAAACTTATACATGGGATGTTTTGCCAAAGGATATGAAAATTGATCTGGGCAGTTCAATTGTTCGTGAGCTGGAATGGGTGATCAGGAATTTATATTCATGAAGAAAACGGTCGTAATAAATGTAGTGGGGCTGACGCCAAGATTAATCGGTGAGCAAACTCCGTTTCTAAAGAAATGGTCGCAAAATGGAAAGTCAGCTTCAATTATTCCACCGCTTCCGGCCGTTACATGCACGTCACAATCCACTTTTCTCACTGGACAAAATCCTGATGTTCATGGCATAGTTGGGAATGGCTGGTATTTCAAAGATGAATGTGAAGTGAAGTTTTGGAGGCAGTCAAACAAACTAGTGCGGGCAAAAAAGATATGGGAGGTAGCGAAAGAAAAAGATCCATCATTCACCTGCGCGAATATGTTTTGGTGGTACAACATGTATTCTTCGGTTGAGTTCTCAGTTACTCCCCGTCCGCAATATCTTGCAGACGGACGGAAGTTCCCGGATTGTTATAGCCACCCGGCAGATTTGCGGGATACGCTGCAGCAAAAGCTGGGGACTTTTCCATTGTTCGATTTCTGGGGACCGAGAACTACCATAAAGTCAAGTCAGTGGATAGCGGAATCATCGATGGTTGTTGAACAATTGCACAGTCCGACTTTAACCCTCATTTATCTGCCTCATCTGGATTATAATTTGCAGCGCTACGGAAATGATTTCACGGAGATTGGAAAAGACCTGAGTGAAATTGACGATGTCTGTGCAGGCTTGATAAAATTCTATGAGTCGAAAGGAGCGCAGGTTATTGTTCTTTCGGAATATGGAATTACCAATGTGAATCATCCGATTTCACTCAATAGAATTTTCAGGGAAAACGGTCTTGTCGCAGTTCGCGAGGAACGTGGCCTTGAGCTTTTGGATCCCGGTGCGAGCAAAGCTTTTGCTGTGGCTGATCATCAGGTCGCGCATGTTTACCTTAACGATAAGTCGGAGTTCAAGAAAGTAAGAGACATTCTTGAAAAAACCAAAGGTGTGGAATTGATCCTTGATGATACGGGAAAATCCAGGCACCATTTGAATCACGAACGGGCAGGTGACTTTGTTGTCGTGGCTGACAAAGATTCATGGTTCACCTATTACTATTGGCTTGATGATAATAAGGCGCCTGACTTTGCGCGCATTGTTGAGATTCACAAAAAGCCCGGCTACGATCCCGTGGAGCTTTTTGTTGACCCTGATTTAAGTATGGTTCCCTTGCGAGTCGGATTAAAGTTGATCAAGAAGCAACTTGGATTCAGAATGTTAATGGATGTTATTCCGTTGAAGCCGGAATTAGTGAAAGGTTCCCACGGAAGAATTTCTAATAAAACTCACGATCAGCCTTTGTTGATTACTCAACAAAAAGATATTCTGTCAAAAAATGAAATTCATGCAACAGAAGTATTCAATCTTCTGCTTGCGCACCTTGAATCCTGAAAATTATTTCTTCAGATATGCCTGCAACAGGTAAATGACGGATGCAGCACAAACAACGGCCAACCCGAGCGATTCCCGTGCTGTTTCGATTTCCATGGTCTTCATTCCTTCTTTCAGTGCAACACCCTCGTAGTGTCCGTATGGGAAAAATGTAACCGCTCCTGCTAATGCAGCCAATAATACAACCCAGATCAGCTCAAGGTTGAATTTATTTCGGAAGGCGGCAATAGATATATAAGCCGGCACTAAATAAGCATAGATCCATACCAGGCTGTCAGGATCGTTGTACTGCACACCGGCAAAAACAACAAACAGAAGGGCAAATACGATTGCAACTACTTTAAGAACTATTTGCATGGGATGATCTTGTTTAAAATTATTTTCAAGACTACGCGATTAATAAATCACCAACCATGATTTATGTCACCGCAAAAATTCTTGCTATCCAGATCGAAACCGGCAGTAGCAAAACTATCAGCAATCCGTAATCCCATCCCGCAAATCCTGCCGCAATAGCAGCATCCATGAGAACCAATGCCAGCACTCCTGCTTTCACAGCTTTTCCGATGTCACCGGGTTCACCGGTAAGCTGTGCTCTTTGCAACGCTCTGAAGATCATTCCTCCGAACAAAACCAAATAGGGTAGCGAAAACCTCAAATAAAAGAAAGGAATGACGGATAAGGCAAGAATACAAATTATGACAATCGTGTAAAGCCACCCGGCAATTCTGAGTGAATTATTTTTTGCTCCATGCACTTCACCACGGCTAACCAAAGTGATGGCAGCGATGTAGATGACCGGGATTATTGTAACATACCAAAGTTGACTAATTGCCAATGGAACAGCGCTGATCCCAAGTAACAAATTTCCGCCTCTGCATAAGCCCATGTTCAGCGGGCCTATAAAAGAATGATGTTTCCCCCATCCGTCATAAAGTACTATAAGTATTGCGACAACAACAGCAATGACCGCACTCGCTAAGGAAACAAAAGCCGCGGCCTGAATGCCGATTGAGAGCAGTATCACTCCGAGAAAGAATGCAGCAATCTTTGAAACCTTGCCGCTTGGTATCGGACGCTCAGGGCGCTCGATTTTATCGAGATCGGCATCGAAAAAATCATTCAGCACCACACCGCCTCCGTACAGACCAATCGTGCTTACGATGAGAAAAATAATCTTGTCCAGGTCCGGAACATAAAACCACCCGCGTCCTTTATCAGCTAACTCAACAGTCAACCCAGAGATGGCTACACCGGCAAGTATGTCAGCAATGGCGGTTAAAATATTAGCCGGACGTGTAAGTTGCACATAGGCAAGAAATCGTGAGGTTAATGTGTGTTGTGGTTGGTCAGTCATTCTGCTTAATACTGACTACTATGCTGACTACTTGATAATATCTGATTTCTCAACCTTCGGGGCTTGTCCTCTCAAAACTGAATTTCCGGAAAACAATTTTGTCTGATCTACTTCCTGCGGACTCAGCCAATCTTCTTCCTTTATTTGACCGCTTTGTCCATATGCTGTGAGTGCATTTTGATAGCATGTCATTTTAACCGACTCAAAAGAAATCCCTTTCTGAAGCATCAGGTTGGCAGTTTTCGGAACGGCAATTGGGTCGCTCACACCCCAATCGGCCGAGCTGTCAACGATGATGCGCGTGTGCCCGTATTTCTTCACCACTTCCACCATGCGCTCGTTTCCCATTTTTGTTTTTGGGTAAATCGTGAAAGCTGCCCAAAATCCTCTGTCCAAAACTTCCTGAACTGTTTCTTCATTGTTATGGTCAATCACTACCATCCCAGGCTCAAGTCCGTGCTCTTCACAAACATCCATGCTTCGAACGGTTCCGCGTTTTTTATCGCGGTGAGGCGTGTGGATCTGCACAGGAAGATTCAATTCTTTAGCAAGTTCTAATTGCATGCGGAAATATTTGTCTTCGGCTTGCGTCTGGTCGTCATAACCGATTTCACCGATGGCTACCACTCCTTCTTTCGTAGCAAAGAGCGGAAGCAATTCAATAACCTGTTCAGCAAGAGCTTCGTTGTTTGCTTCCTTTGAATTCAGCCCGATAGTGCAATAATGTTTGATACCGAATTGGCTGGCGCGAAAACGCTCCCATCCGATCAGGGAGCTGAAATAATCCTTGAAAGTTCCTACTTCCGTTCGCGGTTGTCCCTGCCAAAACGATGGTTCTATCACAGCTACCACTCCTGCTGCAGCCATTGCCTCATAGTCATCAGTGGTACGTGAGACCATGTGAATGTGCGGATCGATCAGGAGTAGTTTTTGTTCGGTCATAGTCATTTTTGATTTGATAATTTGTTGATTCGGTTATTCGGTGAAGAGATTTTCAATATCATCAAATCACCGAATTATCGAATTAGCCAATCGGGTTTCATCCCATTTTTCAGCAATCGTATGCCAGTTGAATTCATTCTCTTCCATTCCCTGTTTCAAATTTTCAGGAAGCAGATTTTTTGCTTTTAAAAAATTACTGCTTTGAATGGCGAGGGCTGCTGCTTGTTTATCCAGTTCGATCCCTTGTTCCAACAGTCTCTCCATGTCCTTTAGCAATTGCTCATCAATACAAGGCCCCACCGGCCGCCACAACTCAGGTGTTACATACCGTGAGGCAGCCCATCGCTCATGTGCGTAATCTGAAAGCATTTTTGCCAGCTTTCCATTCACACGCTTATCTATTCCATAGATTTTATCAAGAGGACGTTCTACAAACACTGCTTTCAAAACCATTTGGTTCCAGGCATCATCATCCAGATGTTCTGCGGGATAAGGATTGTTCAGGGCAATTGCATCAAAAACCACCGTCATGTTCGAACGTACGCCTTCAGCAGCCCGGGACTTCAGCGATTCCGGGAATGGAAGTAAAGGCAATGCAGAGTATAAGGCTACCAACTCGTTTACTTCACCCGTAGAAAACAAATTATTCAGAATGGTGTGAAAGCGTTTTTCATCTCCCTGAGGGATCAACAGAACCATAAAAATCCTTGCGCATTGTACCAATGTAAAATCAGCGGGGTTGAACCCTGCTTTTATGGAATGGGCTTTTTTCGCCTGCTCACCGGAGAGGTTGATCTTTTCTTTTCCATAAAATCTGGGAAGCAGGCTGAAAGTGAGATAAAATTCTTTTTCGGAAAATTTCTTCCTGAGCCTTTCAGTTTTTTCATCCAGCCAGGCAACTGATTTGGGAGGAGATTGGGTGGCAATGATGCTATAAAACAGAAACTGGCTATCGGCAGAATTCACGTGGCTCATGCCGCGTAAAATTACAATTTGAAGGAGAGTGCAGCAATGACTACGAAACTACAGGTACCCCGCTTTGAAGAAGATAGGCCATACGATCTCCCGGTCTTCTTCCGGATCACCCCATGCTTTCAGGAGGTCCTGTTCAATCAGGTCAACAGGGTTGTGGCCTTTATCCTTGATATATCGCTGTGTACTTGACCATGTATTCAGGTACCCAAGCAGTTCATGCATGTTCCATTTCCAGCTCAAATGGAATTCGGGGGCATTAATCAGTTCAAAAGGGAAACTGATGGTGTTATAGCTGTCGTCCACAAGCTTTCTTTCCTTAGGCCAATACGGACCTACAAGTTCTTCATCAAATTTTTTGGTGATTACGTCTATGGCATCGCTGATCTTGTGTATCCTGTATCCCCATGCAGCAAACAGGCATCCTTTTTTTCCAACTCTTTTTATTTCGTCAAAAAATTTTTCAAAATCCATCCAATGCAATGCTTGCCCTACTGTGATAAGGTCTGCTATATCATCCGGTATCCCTGAATTTTCCGCTGTGCTTACGCGGTAAGTGACGCGCGGGTGTTCAATGGCATGTTTTATCTGGTTTTCGCTTGCATCTGTAGCAATGACTTTTTCAAATTGTGTTGCAAGGATGATCGCTACCTGTCCATTACCCGTGCCAACATCCCATGCGATATTCTTTGCGGGTGCGTGGGTGAATAAAAACTCATAAAGTTCTCTTGGGTAATGCGGCCGAAACTTGGCGTAATCGGCAGACTGCGTTGAAAAGTGATCTTTAAAGTTCAAAGCTCAGTCGGTTTTGTTTCCATTTAGATTTTACGGAAGTAAGCCGGCCATTGTTGTTTGATGAGGGTTGTTTTATTTCCATCAATTGCGCTGCCACTATTGCCGCAACCATCATTTCCTCATCATTGGCTGAAGACAATTTCTCAGGAGTAAAGTGCTGCTCGATGAAGCGCGTGCTGAAATTGCCTTTTTGAAATTCAGGATGGTTCATGACAAACTTCCCGAATTCCAACGTTGTTTTCATGCCGGTTATTTTGTATTCTTCGATTGCCCGCACCATTCGCTGTATGGCTTCCTGCCTGTCTTTGCCGTGCGTGATCAGCTTCGAGATCATCGGATCGTAATAGATCGGGATGTCCATTCCTTCTTCGTATCCGTCATCCACCCGAACTCCCGGGCCACTTGGCTTCCGGTATGTTTGCAGCCTGCCGACATTCGGAAGAAAATCATTTAACGGGTCTTCAGCGTTCACACGCAACTCTATCGCATGGCCTTTAATCTGCAGATCTTTTTGCGTGAAACTTAATTTTTCCCCTTGAGCAATTTTGATTTGCTCCTTCACGAGGTCTGTTCCCGTTATAATTTCTGTCACTGGATGTTCCACCTGCAGGCGCGTATTCATTTCGAGGAAATAAAAATTCAGCTTTTCATCCACGAGGAACTCCACCGTACCGGCACTACGATAGCCGCATGCTTTTGCCAGAGCCACTGCACTATTCCCCATTTGCTCACGCAAGGCCTCCGTCATCACGGGTGAAGGAGCTTCTTCTACCAACTTCTGATGCCGCCTTTGAATTGAACACTCGCGTTCAAACAAGTACACCGCATTGCCGTGTGAATCTGCCAGCACCTGAAATTCGATATGCCGTGGCGCAGCGATATATTTTTCGATAAATACCGAGCCGTCACCAAATGCAGATTGCGCTTCGCTCATCGCGCGCTCTAATTGTGAAGCAAATTCGGATGACTCGTTCACCACGCGCATTCCTTTGCCACCACCACCGGCAGCCGCTTTCAGCAACACGGGGAAACCGATACGCTCTGCTTCCGTTTGTCCTTTCCTAACATCAGAGATTGCTTTCTCTGTGCCGGGCACCATCGGTACATTCAGCTTGCGTGCGATATCCTTTGCCGCGAGTTTATTGCCCATCATCCTGATCGCTTCCGCTGTGGGGCCGATGAAGATCAAACCCGCCTTCTCAACTTTAGCTGCAAAATCATCACGCTCGGAAAGAAAACCGTAACCGGGATGAATGGCATCAGCACCGGTTTGTTTTGCCGCTTCAATTATTTTATCAGCAATGAGATATGATTGAGAAGAAGGAGCCGGTCCGATGCTCACCGCTTCATCCGCATAGCGAACGAACGGCATCGTTCTGTCAGCATCGGAAAAGACGGCCACCGTTTTGATGCCCATCTCGTGCGCTGAGCGCATCACACGCAATGCTATCTCCCCGCGATTGGCAACCAGTATCTTTTTTATTGACATGCGGGGCAAAAATAGCGGTTTGGCTATTGCGTGACACGACTTCAATAAAGATGACTACGGCAACTTACTTAGGTAGTACTTGGTATTGTGGGAAGGGGAGATGATATTTACCTTTGGAACCGAGTTTTACTATAATGCTTTCAGATGACCGTTGTGTAGTATATTTTAATAAACGAGTTAATGGTCAAACTTAAAACCACATTTCAGCATGAAACGACAACTTTCCGAACCAGAAAAAAGAATCGTTAGACAACAGCAGTTATCCGAGGACGGCTCTCTTAGGTGTTTTATTTCAGGTGAAGTTATTAGCGACACTGACGAGATTGAATACGATCATATTCAGGCTTTCTCAAAGAACGGAGAAACTGACATTGCAAATATTCGGATTGTCTTGAAAAAGTATAACCGAAGAAAATCCGACCAATCACTTTACGATGTCCGTGATAATCTCAAACTTGAAAGGCTTTTTGAGATAAGAAAGAACCACATTAAGTTACAAGATATACTTGAATTGAAGGAGGTTGAGCGTAAGAATACTCATGCTAAGGTTAACGGCCAAATAATCAAAATAGATGACGGGCTCGAAACAAGAGAATTTCAGCTTTTAACCGATAAAATTCTTGGTGTAAATTATTTCTATGGGAAAGTTCCGATTAAATGGCTGGAGAATGACGACCAAGAAGGGCTACAACCGAGAGTGATTGACTACAAAAGGTTAATCACTATAAGAGACCATCTAAAAGACCACCCGCAACTTGCTCCCTCCATTGGCAGGTTAGTGGGGACTCGGCTTAAACTATTTGATGGACAGCATAAACTTGCAGGACAAATATTAAATAATCTAAGTGAAATTGACGTGAAGTTTTACATCTCGCCAGATGAACCAGAAAAAGCGAAGAAGCTTTTCGATGACTTAATGATAACTAATCTTGAAGCACATTCTAAACTCAAACAGGTTCCATTTTATACTTCCACTCTTCTTGACAGACTTTCAGTAATCTACAAAGACCTTTTAGAAGAATTTATTTCCAACAAGCCAGCAGAAAATCATACAGAAAGCAACTTTGTTCACTTCCTTGTAACTGAAAAATTGTATAGCAAGACTGAGGCGAAGGAGATGTTACGAAGCGCAATAAAAAACGCTGCCCTTGATAGCTCAGCACTCGTCAAGTTTGTTGCCGAAGCATCCAAGGATTCCAGTTTTCCAATGACAATTGATTTGTTGAACAAAACCCTTTTTCCGGCAACGCTCTACCTTGAACCATCCACCGCAAAGTTTACCTCACCTGAAGATTATAGAGACGCTGAGGTTGAAAATTTCAAGGAACTCATGTCAATCATAGTTGGAGAAAGTTTCCTAAATGATTGGGTCCCCAATGTCAAGGGGAGAACCTTAACGAATACACAATTAAAGGCAAGAAGAATCTGGCACAAAGGTTCTGTGCTAACATGGGCTCCATATCTTAAAAGCATATTATAAACGACTGACGGGTACCG
>CAYOYI010000039.1:11224-15948 GCA_964408105.1 uncultured Chitinophagaceae bacterium
ATTATACTTCGCGTTACAAACAATGACAAATGAGGAAAGAGAAAAAATCCTTTACCGACCAGCCATTGCGGATAACCACAAGCAGATCATTAGGAAATGCCTAAACCGTCTATTTACTCATCCAATGTGGGACGAACCTGAGGGAGAAATTGATAGCTTGTTAGTATCTGCCAAGAGGCAAGAGGATTTGTTTAATCGAAAGGGGTTAACAGAAAAATTTGTAATTTATGGAACTGCTTGATCCATGAATACATGCGGTTTAATATTTCAGGTGAAGCATGAGTTTCAAAGTCTCAGTTCCTTAATTTGAATTGATCAGGCCTGAAAAGAGAGACTCCCTTCCTCAGAACTACAAAACTCTGGGACGGAAAGGCTACCAAACAATGTAATAAAGCAGCGAGAGGCGTACGCCAACCTGCATCATGAAGAAAAGATTCTAACCGGAATAAAATAACTTTGACTCCACAACCATTGCACTATGAGACACAAGAAAAGCATCGAACTATTGAATAAGGCCGTTGCCGATGAACTGGCAGCGATACATCAATATATGTATTTCCATTTTCATTGTGATGACCAAGGGTTTGATCTGCTGGCGAACCTTTTTAAGATGACGGCTATCGCGGAGATGACGCATGTAGAGCGGCTTGCTGAAAGGATATTGTTCCTGAAGGGTGATGTGAAGATGAATCCGGCTCATGCGGTGAAGCAGATCAAGACGGTGAAAGAGATGCTTGAACTTGCGAGGAAGATGGAGGACGAGAGTGCGAAGGAATACAATGAGTGGGCAAATGAATGTTCAGCCAATGCTGATGCTATTTCGAAGCAGTTGTTCGAAGAGTTGGTTGCGGATGAGGAACGGCATTATGACCAGTACGACACCGAGCTTGACAACATCGCACAGTTTGGATCCAGTTATCTCGCGCTACAGTCCATCGAACGCAGCAAGACGATTTCTTCAAATTCACGAGGGAAGGCGGCAGAATAGCCCTCTTTAAAATTTCGGGTCTGATTTTTGCAACTTTTAACAGCTCGATCCAAAGTAAGTTAATTAGCTCTGTTTAGAGAACCCCTATATTTGCCATTCGTAAAAATGCAACTGATGAAAAGAATTTTTTACGCTTTAGTATTTACAGCTTTGACCATCTCACTTGCCCTCGCCCAGGGAAAGGAAGGCTATGAAATAAAGGTGAAGATCAACAACCTGAAAGACGACACCATGTATCTAGCTTATCATTTCGGTGACAAGCAGTATATGAAAGACACCATGAAGCTCGACAGCAAGGGCATGGGCGTTTTCAAGGGTGATGAAAAGCTGCCGGGAGGATTTTACCTGATTGTGTATCCGAATAAGAATTACTTCGAGGTCATTGTGAGCGAGCAGCATTTCTCGGTTGAGAACGATACTGCAAACTTTCAGAAGAACCTGAAAGTTACCGGCTCCCTCGAGAATAAAATTTTTACTGAGGATATTGCTTTCATCACACAGAAACAAAAGGAAAGGCAGTCATTGCAAGAAGAATTGAAAGCAGCGGAAGGCAATGAAGCGAAAACGAAGGAGGTGAAGGCTAAGCTGGAAGGGCTTGATGATGCCGTAGATGCTTACAGAAATAAAATGGCGGAAACTTATCCCAATGCTTTTTACACAAAATTCCTCAAGAGCCTTGAGGAAGTGAAAATTCCTGAGGCTCCGAAAGATGCAGAAGGAAAGCCGATTGATTCATTCTTTGAATACCGCTATTACAAAGACCATTATTTAGACAATATTGATTTCACGGATGACCGCATGTTGCGCACACCAACTTTTCACAACAAGGTGATGAACTACCTTGAGAAAGTGGTGCCGCAGCATCCTGATTCTGTAGGCAGGTATTGCGATATCATTTTAGAGCGGTCGCGCCCGAACCAGGAAATGTTTAAGTACTGGCTGATCACGTTGTTGAATTATTACGCCAAGTCAAACATCATGTGCCAGGAAGCGATTTACGTGCATCTGGTTGATAAGTATTACGCGAAAGGCGATGCCTCATGGGTGTCGGAAGATGATTTGTTCCGGATAACAGACCGGGCAAAGAAATTGAAGCCAACACTGTGCAACCGCGTTGCCCCAAACGTGTTCCTGCGTGATATAAACAAGAACCTGATTCCTATGCATTCGGTGAAGGCGAAATACCTGATGGTTTATATCTATGATCCGGATTGCGGGCATTGCAAAAAGGAAACTCCGAAGATGCTGCAAGCTTACAAGAAGATCGTTGATACGATGAAAGTAGATTTCAAGGTGTATGCAACTCCGACCATGCATTTGCATAAGGGCGATTACGATGAAAACAAGAACCCGATCTTCACCGATGACCCAAAGGAAGTTGATATGTGGCCAAACTTCATAAAGGACTTTCACATCGAGCGTTGGATCAATGTTGCGGACATGTATTTACAGGATAATTTCCGCGCGCTTTATGACATCAACAGCACCCCGCAGGAATACCTTCTTGATGCAGATAAAAAGATCATAGCGAAACGCTTCAGCGCAGAGCAACTTCCAAAGATCATTGAGGACCTGGAGAAGCGGTCGAAGCCTAATTAGAATTATTTCCTTTCTTCAAACTCCAGAGACAGAGAGTTGACGCAATAACGCAATCCGGTTGGTTCGGGGCCATCCGGGAAAACATGACCGAGATGGGCACCGCATTTCGTGCAAACGATCTCGGTGCGGATCATACCGTGAGTGCGGTCTTCTTTTTCACCTACATTTTCATCCTCAACCGGCTGAGTAAAACTTGGCCACCCTGAACCGGAGTCATATTTGTATTTGGAATCAAAAAGTACGTGGCCGCATCTTGCACAGTGATAAATGCCGTCACCATGAAAATTCCAGTATTTGCCGGTAAAGGCCGGCTCGGTTCCAGCATTACAAATCACATGATATTGTGCTGGCGTGAGTTTGGCATTTAATGCTGCGGTGTCAAGCTGTTCTGAATTTTCATCCTGAGCAGGTATTTCGGGATTTTTACTTCCGGGCTGTTGTGCGCACGAAGCAAGGGAAAGGGATAGAAGAAGCAGGAGTAAAAAGTTCATTGTTTGTTTTTTAGGTTTAAAACTATTCAGGCAGATATATGGTTCAATAATGCAATTAAATTTTTACAGCCAAGTCGCTCCTATTCAACACCTTTTCGTCTGAAAGCGACTTTGCAAAATTCCTTTCCGGAATTTGATTGCGATTCAACAACGGTAAAAATCCCCCCTATATTTTTTACCATTGTCCGGTCGTACTCCATCAGGCGATGACACGCTAGTGCGTCACCGGTCCCCCGCAAGGGGCATTTCATTCTGATCTCGGCATAAACCGTATCGTTTTTGACTTCTGTTATCGGTAGAATTTTTTTTCCGCCCGGGAACATCTTTTGCCATTCCTCGGCAATGGTCAAGGCATCATGTTTTTTGTTAGCCCTGCGAATTTTAAGAGTTAAAAAAGCCAGGGTTTGCATGAGCGGATAGGTGAGAGGGCTGAAGAATTTGCTGCGGGCAAGCTTGCTTGAAAATGAAAAGAAAGCATTGAAAGTCTCTTTGGATTTTAGCGAGAGCATGTGAATAAGTGACGTTTTCCGAAGTTATGTAAATTCTAAGTTTGCTCAATCTAAAGCATTTAGTACATGGCGTATCATTGTTTTCTCAACGGAAGGATTTGTCCCGTATCAGAAGCATCTGTAAACATTTCAGATCTCGCGTTATTGCGCGGCTATGGCATCTTTGATTATCTGAGGACGTACCATGGCAAACCGTTCAGGTTGCAAGATTATATCAATCGTTTCCGGGCTTCAGCGGAAGATATGAGGCTGCCATTAAAATATTCAGACAAGCAAATTGCAGATCTGGTTGATGAATTACTTAAGAAGAGTAAAGTGACCGAAACTGCAGGTATTCGTTTCTTATTGACAGGCGGTCATTCTCCGGATTCAATGACAATTGCGGAGCCAAACTTTGCGATTATCATTGAACAATTGATTGAAAGCGGAAGCGAACTCTATCAAAATGGAGTTAAGCTAATCTCGTATCCGTTCAAGCGGGTATTTCCTCTCGCCAAAACCACTAACTATATCGCAGCGATCAAAATGATGCCAGTGGTTAAAGAGAATAAGGCATTTGACCTGCTCTATGTTTTGAAGGATGAAGTGCTGGAATTGACCCGTAATAACTTTTTTCTGGTAAAAGGAAATTCATTGATCACCGCAAAAGATGACGTCCTCCAAGGAGTAACCCGGAAGGTCATCCTGGAGTTAGCAAAAGACAAATTTGATTTGCAGGTCAGGAAGATTGATCCATCGGAGTTAAAGACCGCTGATGAGGCTTTTTTAACCGGTTCGGCAAAAATGATAATTCCTGTGGTGCAGGTGGATGAGCATGTTTATGGAAATGGTAAGCCGGGCGATGTTACCAAAAAGGTGATGCAGATGTTTGAAGAATATGTTGAGGAGTACGTAGAAAAGATGCAGACCGTTTAATCACTAAGCCCTTTTCTTTTTCTTGCTTGATTTGGCTTTCGGATTAAAGTCAAGGCAAAACTGGATCCAATTTTCAAGGTCTTTATCTTTGTCAATGCCCTCTGCGCTAACAAACACATATCCTTTCATCGGCCTTCCGGTAAAATCCATCTCACGACAGCCTTTCTTTGAAA
Organism: uncultured Chitinophagaceae bacterium; assembly: GCA_964408105.1. GTDB lineage: Bacteria > Bacteroidota > Bacteroidia > Chitinophagales > CAIOSU01 > BPHB01. The sequence goes on from CAYOYI010000039.1 coordinate 15,900, forward strand.
GTACATTTTCATAAATGTCCGGGTCAATACGCGCCATCAACTCATCCTT
>CAYOYI010000039.1:15958-16468 GCA_964408105.1 uncultured Chitinophagaceae bacterium
CGCCAGCACACATCTTATCATCCACCAGAATGCACAGGCCGCCCATCATATTCTTTTCTTTAAACGCAATCCTTTTTTCTTTGAAAACTTTCCTGATGCGGTCGGCTAAGTGGTGGTCAAATGCCATGGTTATGTGAGCTGAGTTAATACACGTTATTCACAATGAAAGGCGGGCGTTTTCGCGATGCCTCCAATGTTCTCCACAAATACTCCGCAATGATACTGAAATTGACCATCAGGATCATAATGAAAAGTGAAATAGCCCAGTGAAATGTATTAAACCAATCGGTAACGAACACTAAAACAGAAGAAACAACAAAACCAAGTATGGATAAAATACCGGTGAAGGTTACAATCCTTATAGGCAGGTATGAAAACGCAACAAACGAGTCTATGACAAGCTTGGCTCTTTTGGAGAAATTCCACTTTGAAAACCCTTCCCTGCGTGCCCTTCTTCTGACAGGAATGGAAACGTAAGGATATCGCAGCCAGCTAATCAGGTAAACAAGG
>CAYOYI010000040.1:0-16313 GCA_964408105.1 uncultured Chitinophagaceae bacterium
CGAGAACATCGGAGTAATACTTCAACTCCTGGTCATAGGTTTTGGCAAGCTGCCTGATGATACCACGCGCTTTTTCTTTTTCTTCAAGCCTGTAATAATATTCCGGGAAGCGCACCATGAATATGTTGTACGGCACCGTTTGCCATGGCATCACGGCAATGCACCTGTCCAGAGCAGCCTTAGCCTGATCCTTTTTTCCTGCTTCAAGCAACGCCTCGATCATCCTTGCGAAATTGCTTCTCAGGTTCATGGTCATGCGCAGGATGTTCTCATCCAGGTACAAAGGATTAGGCATAACTACCTTTATCTTCTCTCCGGAATTGAAAGATGCACCAGGATTGGTCAAGCTCAATTCATCTTCCGATACATTGAATTTTTCCGCAACTGAAGATTTTGTTTCTCCGGTTCCAATGGTATAATCAATGGTATCCTTCAATTCAATCGCACCCCATTTGAATTTATTCATCACGTTATCGTACATAATATCCGTTGCTACGTATCCACCCTGGCCGCTGCGGTCGCGCCTTTCGAGAGGCACGATGCGATATGCCAAACCTTCAAGCTGAAAATATTTCTCAAAACCAAGATAGGAATCAGGAGAAACCGATACTGCAAAATAGATTGGCCGCTCCCACAGGTTTGATGCGATAACATCAAGCACCATAAGGTCGTTCTTCAGCAGGTTATTGCGGTCAATCTTGATCTTTAGCTCTTTCACCATCTCGCCATACATGGATTCCGGTATCACTTTATTCTTGACCACAGCAGCAGAATCAACCGTAACCTTCAGGTTTTTTGTCGGGAGGTAATTGATCATCTCCCCGTTCTGCAAAGGCACCTTTGAAGAGCGGTCATCGCTGGCGATGAATTGAAGCACGTTCTTCAACTCAATACTCACATCCTGCGGCACCTTCTTGTTGTCAAAATATCTTGTGACATCCCTCCTGTTGCCGAGATATTTTTCAGGAGTGTGAATGAGCTTTACCGCATCCGCATCATTGATCTTGTACTTCAACTGCTCAATATACCAATCCACTCCAAGAAGGCTGAGATTTACCACTCGCACATCGGTGCGAATGTTTTCAACCTCCTGAGCATACCAAAGCGGATATGTATCATTATCCCCCTGAGTAAAAATGATAGCATTAGGCGCACATGATTCGAGATAGTTGACTGCAAAATCACGGGCAGTATAGCGCCCTGAGCGGTCGTGGTCATCATAGCCATCTTTGGCCATCAATGCCGGTGCAAGGAAGCTGACAAGAAACGCCACACCAAGTGCGATAGACGGTGACATCTTCGATTTCAGAAAATCAAAAATTGCAAGCGCACCAAATCCGATCCAGATGCAGAAAGTGACAAAAGAACCCACCAGCGTATAGTCACGCTCTCTTGGCTCAAAGGGCGGTGAGTTGAAGAATATAACTTCCAGCACTCCAGTAAACACGAACAGCGTGAGCACAATTAAAAAATCATTCGTGTCATGCCGGTAGAAATATACCACTCCGATTAAACCGAGAATCAAAGGGATCAGATAAAAAACATTTCTGCCTTTGTTGTTTTTTAATTCATCGGTAAGGTTATCAGTCGGGCCGATCCTCATGTCATCAATGAACTTGATACCTGTAATCCATTTCCCGTTGTTATTGTCAAACCTTCCCTGAATGTCATCCTGTCTTCCAGAAAAATTCCACATAAAATAGCGGAACCACATGAAGCCGACCTGATAATTCAGGAAAAACCTGATGTTATCCGCCATACTCGGATCTTCATCTTTTCCAAGGCCAAGGATTGCTTTATAGGCTGCAACGTGCCGGTCATCCTGCCATGAGCCGAGCCGCGGGAAAAACATCATATCCTTATCATCAAACTTGTAATCAATCTTATCCCCTATCTCAATATACTTTTCTTCACCCTTGTAATATCTCTTTCCTTTTTTCACGATCTCAGTCGGGTATGCATTATAATGCGGGCCGTACATCAATGGGCGGTCCCCATATTGTTCACGATTCAGATAAGATTGAAGCCTGAAAATATCGGCTGGCTTGTTCATGTCAATCGGAGGAACCGCCAATGCCCGGATCACCACTGCACCATACAGAGAGAACCCGATAAATATCATGGCCAATGAAATCAAAGCAGTTTGAAGATTTGGCAAATTCTTTTTGTGGGCATAAAACAATCCGCCAACAATCCCTGCGATCAGTAGCACTCCAATGAGTATCGCACCGCTGCCAAACGGAAGCCCCATACTATTGACGAATAATAGATCAACGGACGAAATAATGTTAATGACCTTGTTGATGATGCCGATGTAGACAAAGAACAGCAAGCCGAATCCGATGCCCAGTGCTGCAAGCGTGCCCATCGGAGTAGGCTTGTATTTTTTGAAATAATAAACCATCGCCATTGCAGGAATAGCGAGCAAGCTCATGAGGTGAACACCCAGAGCAAGCCCAAGAAAAAACGCAATCATGATGAGCCAGCGGTCACGGAAGCGCTCGTCCTCAGAGGCCTCCCATTTCATGATCCCCCAGAAAACCAAAAGAATGAAGAAAGTTGAAAGCGCATAAACTTCACCTTCAACTGCTGAGAACCAATAGGTGTCAGAGAATGTGCAAGCCAGCGCAGCGATAACTCCGGTAAGCATTACAGAGAATATCTGCATTATGGTCGGCTCCTGGCTTTTGCCGAAAACTGCTTTTCGTCCAAAAGCTGTTGTAATCCAAAACAGAAAGAGAATACCGAAAGCACTTGACAGCCCGGACATGAAGTTGACCATGTAAGCCACTGACTCCGGATTCGGTGCAAACAACGTGAAAATCCTTCCGAGCAAAAGAAAAAATGGCGCACCTGGCGGATGCACCACTTCGAGCTTATATGCTCCTGAAATAAATTCCCCGCAATCCCAGAAGCTTGCCGTGGGTTCCAGCGTAAGGGTATAAGTAACCAGCGCGATAGCAAAAACCACCCACCCCGTTATATTATTGATCAGCTTATAGGTATTCATTAAAAATTATTTAAGAAGATGGGCAAAGTTAATAAAATAGTGCAGGGAAGCAGGTTAGCAGATACGTTAAAAAATGTTGGTCCAAAGCCTTATCCTCATTTACGCAAATCATCAAATTGTATATTTGCCTTTTTCTTATAAAACCAATGGCAGTCAGCACCACTGAAATAGCTTCCGCAACGCTCCCCTCTGATAATCCTATTCATCAGCGGCTGCTGTATGCTTATGTGAAAGCAGTTGACTACGTAAAAGGCGACTTGCTGGACATTGGCTGCGGAGAAGGGAGAGGAACTGAACTTCTGCTGCCGAAATGCAAATCCTATACGGCCATTGATAAGATCGAAGAAGTGATTGAGGGACTGAAGAAAAAATTTCCCACCGGGCATTTTATTGCAGGAAATATTCCCCCCTTTCCTTTCGAAAGCGATCGTTACGACAGCCTCGTTTCATTCCAGGTAATCGAGCATATTGAAGATGATGTGATGTTCATGAGTGAAATTCACCGCGTTTTGAAACCGGGAGGAGTTGCCGTGCTTACCACGCCAAATATTAAAATGTCACTCACCCGAAATCCATGGCATGTCCGGGAATACACAAAAGAAGAATTGACAGCGCTTGCTAAAACAAAATTTTCGAATGTTGATCTTTTCGGTGTATATGGTGACGATAACGTGAACCAATACTACGAGGAGAATAAAAAATCTGTAAAAAAGTTTACCCGATTTGACATTCTCAATCTGCAATACCGCCTGCCGAGAACCATGTTGCAGGTTCCATATGACATCCTTAATCGCATGAACCGGAATAGATTAAAGGAGGGCAACAACAGCCTTGTGATGGACATCAGCACCGCAAGCTTCCGGCTGGAGCCAGCCGATGACAAGTGTTATGATTTCTTTCTCGTGGTGAGGAAGTGATCATGGTGCATATTCATACGCTCCGATGTCAGGAGTATCCACCCTCATATTGCCATTCAGATCGAACATAATGGAAGTCATTTTACCAGCATTAATACAGGGCGAATTGTCTTTGATGGTGTAATCATCTTCAGTACGGTCGGTGAATTGAGGGTCTTGGTTCGTTATAGTTGAATAGAATTGTATGGTATCAGACTGCAACTCGGTCTTGACGAGGCAATGATCAAAAATGATCTCTGAAAAATTTGTATCATTCACTTCGAACTCTATTTCTTCGTCAAGCGAGCCATATACAATAATATTATCCACCTTCAAAATCAGCTCTGCAATAAAAGGAACGAAGTCACAGTACAGAACATTGGAAGTAAAAAATGTCGGGGTCTGATGGTTGATAGTTGAAGAGCCGTAGTTAGCGAAGGTGCAATGATTAATCATATAGTTTCCCCCATAGGCCAGGGATACCAGGTTGTCGCCACTATTAAAAAGAAGACAATTCTCTGCATTGATTTCTGAAAACAAAGCAGATAGTCCATTATGAAAGCTGTTTTGTATAATGCTGTTTTTTATGGTAACCTGCGGAATATTGGTATTGGTTATCAGAGTTGAAATGTCCGCACAAGTATCAATTCGATTGGGTACCGAACCTATGTTTAGCCCATAATCAGAATTTTTGATAATGGTGTATTCAAACGAATTGTTGCGACTTCCTCTAAGAATAAAAATACCAGCCCATTGTCCGGGCAAATCGTCATAAAAATCTTCCAGCCTTATACCTTGAAATATAACAGGATTGTCTTTGGTCCCTCTCACATTAATTTTCCCTGTTCCGTAGACAATGAACTGTGCATTTCCACCCATATATATTTGGGTACCTGCGTCAATATTCAAAGCGGCACCAGAATCAACTACTGCATATTTTAGAATCACGTAAGGCTTATCATTTGACCAATTACCTCCGGGTATGACGGAGTCCTTGTAAAAATGCGCATCCTGCCCCCATGCCTCAAGGATCACCCTCTGCCGGTTGCCGTTCGTTTCAAATATCACGCTGTCAATAATCACCAAGGGCGTGTTCTGGTTATTTGGGTCAACCGTCACTTCCACAAAAACATAGGTGCTGTCCTCTCCATATATCTCAACATCCTTGTGCTTGTTCCCTGGTGCACCATCCACATTGATCCTAAAGTTGGAAGCATCACCACCAGCGAGGATAACATCTGTCAAAACACCGTTCCCGTTGGGATTATATACTTTAAAGAACAGCGTGGTGGAGCCGAGTGTAGTGAACACGGTATCAAACGTGAGCGTATCAGTCGAAAACTCAAGACTTGCCGATGGATCATTGGTAAGAACATCCTTGCGGCAACCCGGTGATAAAATCACGGTTCCGGCAAGAAAGAGAAGCAGGAATATCAGGGGAAGTTTCCTCAAAACGGTGGTAAAACGATGGAGTTGAAAAATTATGATGCAAAGAAATGCAATTTCACTCAATCACTTCACCCCGTCCCTTTCCCGTTGGGAGAGGGACGGAAAGCGAAGCTCTTCAGGGTGAGGCTAATGCGCCACCGCAATCGATGCAATGCTGACCTTAGCTCCTTCGGCCTGCAGCAAAGCTTCCGTGCAAGCCTCAAGTGTTGCCCCTGTTGTGATGACATCATCAACAAGAAGAATGTGCTTTCCTTCAATGGCTTTCAGATTACGCACTTCAAATACGTTTTCAACATTACCCCATCGCTCGAAGCGGGTTTTCCCGGTTTGCGTTTCGGTATAAACGTTTCTCCTTAAAATATTGGCCGACCATTGAATATCCATGCTTTCCGATAATCCCATGGCAAAATAGTCGCTTTGGTTGTAGCCGCGTTTACGTTTTTTCTTTTCGTGCAGCGGTACCGGAACGATCAGATCAATGCCTGATGCGAAATCCGTTCCGCTCAAAGCGCTTCCATAAATCCTTCCCAGCTTGTGCGCCACCTCTTTCTTCCCCTGGTATTTGATCTTGTGCATCAGATGCTGGATTTTGGTTTTGGTGTGAAAGAAATAAAGCCCTGCTGCTCGTTCGACATTTACTCTGCCCCAAAACAACTTCTCACTTGGATTGCCTTTTTCGAGATGATAGTTAGTTTGCGGCAATTCGTATTGGCAGAACAAACACAAAATATCCTCGCCTTTACCTAATGGCTTTTCGCAAGCCTCGCAATGATTTGGGAAAAGCAAACCAACGAAGTCATTAAGATACTCGGTGGTGATGTCGAGGAGTTTCATGCCGGGATTTTTGCCACAAAGACACGAAGGCTCAAAGGATAATTTTCTTAGTCCCCTCGCGTCTTAGTGGCTTAAACTTATCCAAGATAAAAAATCCGCTTTTGAATTTCGCATTCTGATTATGGAAAAACTCAAACTTGATCTTGCAACATCTTCAGCAAGCTTGTGCAGATTTGACAACAAGTGCAGATCAACTTTCCGTCCCTGCAACTCGGCAGCCACGTTTGATATTATTTTCATTGAAAGTGGCTTTACCGAAGCATTAGACACATAATATCCAGCGGTTTCATCAAGCAAGCTAAAACCATGAGTCGGCATTTCATAGCAATATATCCTGGTTTGCAATATTTTCTGATACCAACTTTCTTCAACGGCCACGACAAAATCAGCCGTACTTTGGCCGAAAAATTTTTCTTTATCAGTTGTTGTGGTTTTTGAATTCGCATAAAAAGTAACTCTCGGACAGTCTCTTGGCAAGAGGTAATTGTGCAAGAGCCTATCCGATATTGCAAAAACAACGTTGCCTTCTATCGTTTCAAAATAAGATGGAGATGGCCTCGGATCAAATACCCTGATGTCAGGGCTTTCGCTGACATGGAACAGCTTCATTCACTATACGACAGTCGGTTTAAAAGAAGCCTCACTAAATAATTTATGATTCACTTCCTGCACTTTACTCACCTGCACGACTTTGATCTTTAACTTCATCCCAGTTAGCGCTTTGCGGTTTCCGGCAGGAATGAAAATTTTCTCAAAGCCAAGCTTATCTGCTTCGGATACTCTCTGCTCGATTCTGGTTACTGCCCGGATTTCTCCCGATAATCCAACCTCTCCGGTGAAACAATAATTGTAAGGAATGGGAATATCCTCAAAAGAAGACAATAACGCGCAAACAACTGCCAGATCAATGGCAGGGTCTTCCACTTTCAGTCCGCCTGCGATATTGAAGAACACGTCCTTTGATCCGAAATGAAAACCCAAACGTTTTTCCAGAACGGCCAGCAACATGTGCAGCCTGCGAATATCAAACCCGGTTGACGAGCGCTGTGGTGTTCCGTAAACCGCTGGTGCAACCAAAGCTTGCGTTTCGATGAGCATCGGGCGCATGCCTTCCATAGTCGCGGCAATCGCAATTCCACTTAACAATTCTTCGCGCTGAGATAAAAGTAACTCGGATGGGTTACTCACTTGCCGCAATCCGGCATTCTGCATGTCATAAATACCAATTTCAGAAGTACTGCCGAAACGATTTTTTGAAGTGCGCAGAATGCGGTAGTTATGATTACGGTCGCCCTCGAATTGCAATACGGTATCTACTATATGCTCGAGCACTTTCGGGCCGGCAATCGCTCCCTCCTTCGTAATATGCCCGATCAAAAAAACCGGCACCCCGGATTCTTTCGCGTAGCGTTGCATCTCCGCTGCACATTCACGAATCTGACTCACGCTTCCGGGTGATGATTCGACAAACTGCGTGTGCAAGGTTTGAATAGAATCAACGATCAATAAGTCCGGTTTCAATTCTTTCAGGTGCTCGAATATGACCTGGGTTGAAGTTTCAGCAAGCACATAGCAATTTGTTTTCCGATAGCCCATTCTCTTTGCCCTCATGCTGATCTGGTCTCCGCTTTCCTCACCGCTGATATAAACAACCGTTGGGCTTTCAAAACCCAAAGCCAGTTGAAGCATTAAGGTTGATTTTCCGATTCCCGGATCGCCTGCCACCAGGATAACAGAACCCGGCACGATTCCGCCTCCCAGTACGCGGTTCAGTTCTTCATCTTTTGTCAGGATTCTGAATGTTTGCATCACATCAATCTCATCGAGCCTGACGGGTTTTGATTTTGAAGTATAGCCGGCAATCGCCCCTGCCCTTACTTGCCCGGGATCCTTCTTCACTACCTCCTCCACATAAGTATTCCACTGATTGCAGGAAGGACAGCGCCCCATCCATTTGGGAGATTCAGCGCCACAATTTTGGCAGATGTAGGTGGTTTTGAGTTTGGGCATTTTCAAGGTAAAGATAAAAAGCCGGTAAATTATTTCACCTTACCTCATTGATTTCTAATTTCACTGCTTTATCCACTCTTTTGAATTAATGAGAAATGAAGTTATACTGATTGGCTATTCCGGTCATGCCTATGTGGCATTCGACATTTTCGAATCAAAAGGAAAAACAGTTATAGGTTATTGTGAAAAGGATGAAAAAAAATTGAACCCATACGGCCTGAAATTCTTTGGCTATGAACGGGACGGTAAGACGCTGATACAGCTTAAACAGTATGAATATTTCATAGCAATTGGAGACAATGCTCTGCGCAAGAATATTTTCACGTTCCTAACAATGGAAGGGCTTCGTGCTGCTTCTAATGCTCTACACCGTAGCTCAACCATTTCAGGAAGCGCCCAATTAGGCAAGGGAGTAATGGTTTCAGCACATTCAGTAATAAATGCCCAGGCCGTTATAGGAGATGCCGTGATCTGCAATACCGGATGCGTAATTGAACATGAATGCATAATAGGCAGCTACAGCCATATTGCACCTTCTGCAACACTTTGCGGCAATGTAACTGTTGGAGATGGTAGTTTTATCGGTGCAAATTCTGTTGTAAAAGAAGGAGTTAAAATAGGTAGTAATGTTATTGTGGGAGCAGGCTCCGTAATCATTAAAGATGTCGCGGATAATTCTAAAATTGTTGGCTCTCCACAAAGGCAATTAAAATAATCTTATAAAAAACTATGGGGGTGAACCGTCAACTAAAGATCGGCAATAAAGTGATCGGGGATAATTATCCATGTTATATCATTGCTGAAGCCGGTGTGAACCACAATGGCAATCCTGATCTTGCATTTGAGCTGGTGAAGGCGGCCAAAAAAACAGGGGCGGATTGCGTAAAATTTCAAACCTACAAAACGGAGCGCATCATTATTAAAGAGGCTCCTAAAGCAAATTACCAGCTAAAATCCACCGATCCAAAAGAGTCGCAATTCATGATGCTGAAAAAGCTGGAATTACCGCTTGAGGTTTATCCCAAACTTCTGAGCCTTTGCAAAAAACTAAAAATTCAGTTTCTCTCTACTCCCTATAATTTCGATGACGCAGATTTTTTGAATGACCTTGGCGTTGAAGCATTTAAAATTGCCTCAGGCCAGTTGGTTGAATTAGCCTTCCTCCGATATGTCGCAGGATTTAATAAGCCAATTATACTTTCTACAGGCATGGCTAATCTTTCCGAGGTTTACGATGCAGTAACAACCGTTAGAGATGCCGGCAACGATAAAATTGTCGTGCTTCAATGCACAACCAATTATCCATCCAGAATAGAGGATGCGAACATTTCAGCGATGAATTCAATGAGAGATTCGCTCAACGTGCTCACCGGTTATTCAGATCATGTTCCGAACAATTACGCTGCCTATGCCTCTGTGGCGCTGGGCGCTTGCGTAGTTGAAAAGCATTTTACATTAGACACTGAATTACCAGGGCCCGATCATAAAGCATCCCTTAATCCGGCTCAGTTCAAACAATTTGTCACGGGTGTACGGAATGTAGAAAAATCTCTGGGCTCATCAACAAAGACACCTACCGAAAACGAGATAAAAAATATTGCTGCCATGCGCAGAAGTATTGTTGCAGTTAAAAACATCAAAAAAGGTCAAAGTATAAAGGTATCCGACATTGATTTCAAACGGCCTGCAACCGGACTCTCCCCGCAGTTGTTTGATAAAATAATCGGCAAGAAGGCTACTAAAAATATTTCAGCAAATGAGATGCTTAACTATAACATGATTGAATGGTGATCTGTACAGAATTGGTCTAAAATGAAAATTGCAGTAAGCACGGTTGCATTTATTAAAACACCTGTTGAGGAAATCATTGAGAAAGCTGAAAGAAACAACTGGACAATCGAATTCAGTTCGGGCGTTCCTTATCGAAGCGATTTGAAGGATCTTTTTCTCGCGGCAAAACTTCCCAGGCTTATTCACAACTACTTTCCCCCTCCGCAAATTCCATTTGTTTTAAATCTGGCGAGTGACGACAACCAAATCAGAAGAAGAACTATTGAACATTGTAAACAAGGACTTGAATTAGCTAAAAAATCAAGAGGATCATTTTACTCAGCCCATGCCGGTTTTTGCATTGATCCTCTCCCAAATGAGTTGGGAAAACCTCTTGCCAAAAGAGAAGTAAAGAACCGTGAAAAAAATTGGAAGCTGTTTTTAGAGTCTCTAAAGGAACTCCTGAAGTCCTCAAAGGAATTGGGAATTTCTTTTTTGGCTGAGAATAATGTTCTGGCTCAATTCAATTTAATGAATGGTGTTAACCCGCTCTTTTGTTGCGATCCACGGGAAATGGTAAAGCTTATTGACGAAATAAATGATCCTTACCTGGGAATATTGCTGGATACTGGTCATCTTAAAGTGTCCGCGCAGACACTTGGTTTTGATTTGGATGTTGCCGTAAAATCAATTGCACCATTTATCCGATGTGTTCATCATAGTGATAATGACGGCAATTCCGACATAAATGACAAACTCGATCAGAAATACTGGTTTCTAAAACATATGGTTGATTTCAAAAACGCGACTCATGTTATAGAAGTAAAGAATCTCAATGAGGAAGCGATTAAAAATCACATACTTTTGCTTGAAAGAGCCGCAAAATAACAATGGATTCTCCTTCATTGGACCAACTTAAGATCGGGGCTTTACATCCCCTTCGCGATGCACTCACGAAAATTGACAAAAATGGCATGGGGGTCTGTTTTGTTGTGGATGAAAATGATACGATCAAGGGGATTCTCACTGACGGGGATATACGCAGAGCAATACTTGGTGGCAAAGCTGACCTGAATACTTCAGTGAATACAGTGATGAATTCAAAATTCAAATCATTACCGGTTGATGTGCGGAATGACGTCCTTATAAAACATTTAAGCCAGGAAATCAGGATTATTCCGCTTGTTGATGAAAAGCATAAACTGGTAGATTATGCAACGATAAACCGCCTGAGAAGAATCCCGGTTGCCGGACCTGAACTATCGGGTAACGAACTCAACTACATTACAGAGTGTATCGAAACAAACTGGGTCTCATCACAGGGAAAATTTATAAGCCAGTTCGAAGATCAGTTTCAAAAGGAAATCGGCTTGCCGGTTTCTCTCGCTGTTAGCAACGGCACCGTTGCGTTGCATTTAGCGCTTGAAGCGCTTGGAATAGGCAAAGGAGATGAAGTCATAGTGCCAGATTTTACATTCGCGGCAACTATCAATTCGGTAATCTATACCGGAGCTACTCCGGTCTTAGCCGATGTTGATCCCAAAACCTGGACGATTTCACCGGAATCAATAAGAAGGCTGGCTACGAATAAAACAAAGGCTATTATGCCGGTGCATATTTACGGTCATCCTTGTGAAATGGGTGAAATAATGAAGATCGCCAAAGCTCATAACCTCATGGTTATCGAAGACTGCGCGGAAGCAGTTGGAAGCCGGTATAAAGAACAGCCTGTAGGCTCCTTTGGTGATGCCGCAACCTTTAGTTTTTTCGGCAACAAAACCATTACAACCGGGGAGGGTGGCATGGTGTTGTTTAAAGACCCGGCTATTGGCGAACGGGCCCGTATGCTAAGAGATCATGGCATGTCACGAACTAAGAGATACTGGCACGAAGTGATTGGCTACAATTACCGAATGACAAATATGCAAGCTGCGTTGGGAGTAGCTCAGATGGAGCGGCTGCAATATTTCGTTCAGCGTAAAAGAAAAATTGCCGAGACCTATAACACTCTGTTAAAGTCCGTTGAATTCATCCAACTTCCGCCTGAAGAACCATGGGCATACAACACTTATTGGCTCTATACTTTTCTTGTAAAAAAAGATGCCCCGGTGACGCGCGATCAACTGCTGACGGAATTAGCCGGCAAAGCTATAGAATGCAGGCCTGCTTTTTACGCGATGCATGACATGCCCATTTATAAAGAATTCGGCAGCCAACAGCTTCTGAAAAACGCTACATTCGTCTCGGCTAACGGCATCAGCCTGCCGAGTTCAACAAACCTTACTGATGAGGAAGTAGAATACATTAGCCGCAAGGTAGCGGAAGTATTCAAAGTTTGGAGCTACCAAAGCTGATTGAAGCCGGGGATGCGCTTTCTGAAGAATTTTCTGGTTAGTTTATTTGCGCTGCTGTTAATGCTTATGCTGGTTGAAGCGGTTCTGCAAATTCAAAAGTATTTTTCAGGGAGCACTATTCGATCCGAAAATGGATTAGACCCGGTTAAGACCGGTGATTCACTTTTTTTTAAGGATTACATCCCATATGCAAAATTTTATCGCGACCCAACCAAGGGTGATGAATTTACTAGAGTGTATAACACCTATAACAGCATCGGCATCAGAGGAGAAGAAATCCCGGATAAGAAACCGGGGGAAAAGAGAATTCTTTTGATTGGAGATTCATTCATTGAAGCGGAAGAAATAGAATTATCTGCGACTGTTGGTGAACAACTGGATAGCTTACTGCCGGAAAACTACAAGGTGATCCAACATGGCGTTTCAAGCTGGGCTCCTTTGCTATACCTGAATTGGATTTTAAAAAAAGGACTAACACTCGATATTGACGAGGTGATCATTTTTCTTTTTCCCAACGATTTTTATAGCATTGAAGCCAACCAGGGAAGCGATTCAGATTACACGCAGTATTGCGTTTTTGACAGCAAGGGTTTACCCGAGTATTTTGATTTTAATCGTCCAATTAAAGAAATTACCAAAAGCCTGATTGAAAGATCCGCACTATATAAATTGCTTGTTAACGCTGCGATTAATCAATTAAGCCAGCAGGAGCTAAATGAACTGCTTGAAGAAAACAGCAACGAATTTCAAAAGCGGTATGCTTCATATAACCATGGCTTGCTGAGTGAAATAATCAAGGACGATGTCAAGCTGGCTCGCGATACGTCTTTGTGGGACAGCGAACTCCGAGACAGAGTGCAACTAACGTTAAACTACCTTGAGAAAACTAAAGAAGTACTAAGCAAAAATGGAGTCAAACTTAGTATAGCCAGAATTCCTTCAGGATGGAATTTTAGTGATGAGACCAAGTTAGGACGCTGGCATTATGGATTTAAAAATTGCGTTCTGCCGATGGGCGGTCTGGATCAAAAAATCGAAGCCTTTTGCATCCAAAATGGAATACCTTTTATCAATCTCTTTCAAGAATTGGCGGAGCGGAAAAAACAAACCGGTAAATTATTTTACCTCCAGTCAGACGGACACTGGAATACGAATGGACACCGGGCGGTTGCTGAAATCCTGTATCAAGAGATAATCTCTAAAAACTTTAATTCTGATTCTTCAGATATCCGGCAATTTTGAGATAGTAATTTTTTATTGCATCTTCCTGCAGATCTAAAGTGCAAAACTCTTTATAATCTTCTTCCAGAAAGGCTTTTGTTTCAAGATATAGCCCGGGTTTGTATTGCTCATCCAAAGTATAGTCTATCCCCTCGACAAAATTTATTGCCACCGAACCTACTTTCTGAATCTGCAACTTCTCCATAGGGCGGAAAATAAGGCGATGCTTGTTGGTAAGAATCTCTACACTCCACCTGCCAGGTGCTTTCCAATTGGCTTGGTAGCTGAATAATGCCCCGCTCTTTGAAACTCCTGCTCCCGCAAAAACCGATGAGCTTGGATGCCAGTAAGTACTTCCCTTTGTAAAACTGCATAGCTCCTTCGGTTGACCGCCAAGGTAAAACGCAAGATCTGCAACGTGAGAAGAATTTGCTAAAAACCAATTCTTCATAACTATCTCCGGTTTTTTATTCTGCTTGATTTCAAAATCCTCAACTAAATGAGGCCATTCGGTAAACTCGAAGTTGAATGAATCAACACCGCCATCTTCTTTAATAATTTCCAAAGCCTTTCGCGTGGAGGCATAAAATCTCCTGTTATAGGCAAGAAAAACGGCCGCCTTGTTTTTTTTAGCCGTGTCCGTTAGCAGTTGAAGTTCATCCGCATCAGTCACCCCGGGTTTCTCTAATAGTATTTTTTTTACTCCTGCATCCAACAATTGAATGGTGGTTTTTGCCAACTCACTCACGCTGACGGAAACGATCACATTTGAAGGAATAGCTTCAACGGTTTTAATGTAGGATTCAATACCCCCAATAATCGGCTTAACTCCAGTATCCGATTCAAACCTTGAAGCTGATTCAGCGCCTCTGCCAACCACGACAAAAGTCTTTTTTAGTCCTTTTAATACCTTGACATAGTCAACCGACATTGGGCCACAACCAACGAGCAACACTTCCGGGCTTATGTTATCAGACATTCTTCAACTTCTTTTTTGGTTATCTTTTTTACAAAAGGAATGATCATACTCAGGAATCGAGTATGGAGTTTTGAAGAATGTGAGTATTCACTCAATTCACAAGTTCCATTCTTCAGCAAATCTTCAACTACTAAATTGGTAAGCTGGCTCTGATAAGGCATTGTGGATTCCTTCTGTTTCCACTCCCAATTATTTTTCTCTGACG
Source organism: uncultured Chitinophagaceae bacterium (assembly GCA_964408105.1). GTDB lineage: Bacteria > Bacteroidota > Bacteroidia > Chitinophagales > CAIOSU01 > BPHB01. The sequence continues at coordinate 14,729 of CAYOYI010000040.1, forward strand.
AATAGAAGATCGTTGTATTCGCTGCTTCACGAATGAAGTAAGTCGCTATAGGATTTGAAATCAGCAAAGTGACTGCCGATAATGGGCCTTTAAACGAAGTCATGGAAAGAATACTGTCTTTATATCTTCCCCGCACACTTCCCGTGAACTCGATATACCCGGCACGCTTGCTGGGAATGATGTTTTCGTCAAGTAAACATTCGAGCTCAATTTCAGTGGTGCCTGTCAAAAACGAAAAAACGTCCAGGTAATGAATGGCGCTGCTGCCGATATTCCATTCGCTGCCGGTGATCGCCATGCTGACTGGTACAATAAGATCAGCCTTAATTTCCTTATAAATGTCAAACATACGCATGTTGCAGTTCACCCAGCACCTGGTGCCGCTGGCCTTTAAAAGTGTTTCGATTTCTTCATAGTCAGAAACACCCGGGAACAAGAACTTTTCAAGAATCATATACCTGACCTTCCTCTCTTCCAGCAAGTTCTTTACAATCTGCTTTCTGGGCTTTGAACCCGATGCTACGATTACAACATCAAGCGATTTATCAAGACCACTAATTGAGTTCAAATATTCAACCGAGTGAATCGAGCCGGATATTTGGTTGTAGCGCTCTTTGGCGATTGCGAGCGCATCATCCGATATATCTACCACTTGAATTGATAAAAGGTCATTTACCAAACCAAGACCTTGAAGATGCCTGCTCCCAAGTTGTCCGGCTCCAATAATTGCAACTTTATACATTTTCTGTTTCTGAATCTGTGGCAAATTTAAATGACAAGACTTATCCGCAGGAAACCATTCTGAGTTTTTGCTTATATCCGGATTTTTTAAACAAAAGATTACTTTTGAACTAATGGAATAAGCATTCCGCCCACTTCTTAATGAGGCTAAATACAAGTACCCAAGTCAAGCAATTACTTAATAGAGTTCTGTTTTACAATAATCTCACCAAGGGATATGTGCATAGGCGCTATTACAAGCCTGATGCTTTGAATCCTGAAGTTTCGCTTTCAGCTGAAGGCAAAAGGTATGTTGAAGAATTTAGAGAAAATGGAGTAGTCTGCATCCAGGGTAAATTTCAAGAAATTGCCAGGTACCTGGATGAAACATATTTTTCTGTTTTGGAAAATAAATCAGCACCTAATGAGTACATGCGTCAAATAAGTCTGGGTGCCAGATCGGAGCTGACAGGCAGCAGCCACATGGAGATTTCCTTCAGAGATAAAAAATTGGCTCCTTTGCTTTTAGACAGCGAACTGCTTGGCATCATTTATAATTATTACAGGCGGCAGCCTTTATACAGAAACCAGCCGATACTGATCCGCAATGAAAATTCTGATGACGAGCGTGCGTTAGGAGAGATCACCACAAAATTCCATATTGATTACTATCATCAGGTAAGCTATATGTTCCTGATCAATGATCTCACCACAAATGATACCCGAATGCAATATGCTTTAGGCTCGCATAAAAAGCTTGATCATTCTTGGGATAGATATAGCTACGCTGAAGACGAGGTGCTGAAGAAATATCAAATCTATGACCTTGTAGGACCAGCCGGAACGCTTTTTATTTTTGATGCGG
>CAYOYI010000041.1:0-885 GCA_964408105.1 uncultured Chitinophagaceae bacterium
GACTGCCTACTGTGCCAATATCGGCTGACGACTGGCTGGTAAGAAACAGCTCCCGTTCACCACTTACAACAGGAGGCGGCAGCTTGAACTGAACCGGAAGCCCTTGTGAGCCTACTATCCGAAAGTTATTGGTGAGGTCATATAAAATAGGGTCGTTTGTACCATAACTAAACCCGGTTATCTTCAGGTATCTCGAACCTGGCTTAGCCGGCAGAGTCATCCATGCTTTTGATTTCCCTGAGAAGAGAAATAACCGGGGATAAATCAATTCGGCATAACACAGGTAATTACGGTCAACAGCACCTGTACCTTTACCTTCTGCTTTAAAATTAAAATAGTTCGCCAATTGACCATTCTGAATAGGGAAACTGAATTTATTCAGCGAAAAATTGAAAATGGTTGTATCAATTAACTCAAAACCATTTATTGTTAAAACCAGTTGATGGGGGTTTTGTGTTGTTGCCGGTGCAGTGACGATTGAAGTATTCAATGTTGCATTGACATTTCCATAATAAGGTGTGCTTATCTGCCAAGGAGCTTCGAAGGGTACCAGACCGGAACCTCTTCCGTACTGCTCACCAAAACCTTCTCCTTCGGCAAACGCAGATTCATAAACAGGATCTCCTGTTGTTGGAAAAATGTAATTGGGCTTTCCCTGAACGTGAGCTGATGTTTTAACATATTCCCGAATTGTGCTCCAATGGTAGGGCTCTTCATTGGGGAGATTGGTCAAATCATTCAAAGTATCATTAAAAAAGAGGCCGGAAGCAGCAACGGTCCACGTTAAATAATAAGAGAATGAATCCCGGAACATGCTGAGGTAAGGGTTCGGCTGAAAGGCAGGGTCACTATAAAGGCCTTTATCCAATTCGCCTCCATGATCCC
>CAYOYI010000041.1:895-12578 GCA_964408105.1 uncultured Chitinophagaceae bacterium
TGACGAAAGCACCGAACAGCAGATGCACCCAGCCAGCAAACCACCTTGGTTCATCGTTGCGCAGCGAACGGCCGAGAAATAATGCCGCGGCAACATAAGCGGTAGAGATCCAGAAATTCCCCGTTTGCATCAATGATGGTGTTCCCGTTGATATCGTGAACATAAATTGGAACAGGATTGCCGTAATGGTAAAGAACATAGCGGTCAGACTTGACGGTGGAAACATCTACCTGATAGTCAGAATAGAGCTTTTGAAAGGTCGAATAAGGTATGCGGTAAATTCCCTCGCTTGTTACCTTGAATTTGTAGTAAGCCTTGCCATACTCTATCCACTCGTTGTTATACTGAGCGCTGGCTGCGGAAAAGGCCGATGCCCATAGAAGAAGGATGATATGTATTCTGAGGGGGCGCATTCAGTTACTATCTTTTCTTTTTCGGCTTGGGAATACCAAGATGCAATGAAAACACATGCGAATACAAAGCATCAGACTGGTTGCCAATGTCGGTGAAAGCATAATCTACCCCGAATGTTTTGATCTGCAGGCCAATGCCGATATTAGGTTGAAAAGTTGTGATCTCTTTGCCATCATCATCGGTAGATTTTTGAATATTCCCAATACCTGCTCTCAGGTAAACAATTCGGTTATAGTTAAGTTCAAGGCCAAAACGCGGATCGAAACTGACGGCATCAGTATGGATGGGAACGTTTCGGTTTTTATCGGTGGTCATTTCAAAATCTATTTCCGGGAGAATGTAGAACTTGTTCTTGATGTTGAATTCATAGGCAGCGCCTAAAATGATTTTCGGCACCGTCACTTCCAATGAACTTTCCGGGATAACATTGTCGGTCTTTACGAGTATCTCCTTTTCTCTTTCGGTGAAATTGAACGACCACGCGTTGAATGTTCCGGTTATGTCGCGTGCCATGATGCCGATTTTCCACTGCTTGATGTCAAATGTAGCGGAAAGGTCGAGGCCAAAACCCCAGGCCGTGGCAAAATCACCGGCAATGCGGTAAATGATTTTTGCATTGCCTCCGAGGGCGAGATTGGTTTTTCTGATCTTCAATTTTTGAGCGTAAGAAAGCATAAAGGCCCAATCTGCAACAGAGAACGACTGTACGTTATCATAATTGATTGAACCATCATCTTCAAACAACTCAAGTGTGTTCGGAATGTCATCCACTCCAAACCGAATGAAGGAAAATCCAATAAAGCGCTGATGATCCTGGAGAGGAACCGCAAAGCCAACGTAGTCATATTTTGCAATACCTGCGAAATATTCCGAATGCATCGCTGCGATGTCCACGATTGATTTGATTCTCGTTAGCGCTGAAGGATTCCAGTAGGTTGCTGTCGCATCACTAACCGTTGCCACCTGTGCGGACGATAACGCCAGCCCGCGCGCTCCAACGCCAATATCGAGAAAGGCGTTGCTGTATTTCCTGACCTGCGAATACAGAGGAAAAGCAACTACAAATGTGAAGGCAATCAGCAGAAGTTGTGTGGGTCTCATTATTTTGTTCTGTTTAAGCGGCTGCCGCCAGGCTGGAATGCATCTTGGCAAAAACTCCTGATAGCTGGTGACCGTGCTTGTTTTCCAGATATTCCGTCATTGACATCAGAGTTTTCCTTTCATCCCGGCTGACCTGCACAGGGTTTATTTTTAAATACGCCCTGAGTAACGCTTCTGCAAAAAATTCATTGTCAGCTAACCTGGGTAAATGTCGGGCTTTAAGGACTCTATTAAAGTTAATTAAAAATTCGGTGATAAATTCCATCCTGCCGATACGTGAAAAATAGGAAGCCATCACTTCGGAATTTACTGACCGGAGATCATCATACATTGATACGCACGCATCAGGATAATGTTTAACCAACATACGATCGAGAAGGAGTTCCAGAAAGATATGTGCTAAAAAGTAACCTCTAGATCTTAATGAAGGCAGGTTTGAGTTCTGCAGGGTGATTTTGATTGAGTTAGAAAAAAAGTGAAAGGATTCCGAATTGTGAAAAATGGCATCAACGTGATAATGTTTTCTGATGCCTTCAAAAATCATCTTATGATCTTCTTCTGTCGGTTGTATGGCAAACACCTGCTTCCTTAATTTCCGATTAAATCCATAAATGATGTCAGGTAAAATCAGTCCTGCTTTGAAATAAGAGGAGCAATGCTCCCTGTCCAGATAGTAATGGGAAAGCAAATGCATGAAGGAAAGTAAAAATAGCAATTTTGCGTGCGAGATATTGCTGTCATCGAGCCCTTTGAAAATTCAGCTAAAGCGTCATTGCGATCCCGATTGCCCTGTTCGGTGCGCTGGCATCGGGAGAAGCAATCCCATGTGAATTGATAATAAGGGGATTGCTTCATCTGACTCCACGCGCAAACCAAGCTGTCAGATTCGCAATGACGGTAGTTTTTCAAAGGGCTCTATCATATTTTTGTGAAAACCCAAAACGAAATGGATTTTATTGAAGAACTGCGCTGGCGCGGATTGTATTTTGACATGATACCAGAAACGGATAAGTTTCTGAGAGAAAATGTAACGTCAGGCTATATCGGTTTCGACCCAAGTGCTCCGTCACTTGGCATCGGAAACCTCGTGCAGATCATGCTGCTAAGGTTTTTTCAAAATTCAGGACACCGGCCTGTCGCGGTGCTCGGTGGCGCTACCGGAATGATTGGCGATCCTTCCGGCAAATCAGCAGAACGCAACTTGCTCACAAAAGAAAACCTTCAAAAGAATAAAGAGCACTTCAGGCAGGAACTTTCTAAATTTCTAGATTTCGGAGAGGGGAAGAATTCTCCGGTTTTGCTTGATAACTACGATTGGTACAAAGACCTGAATGTGCTGGATTTTTTACGGGATGCAGGAAAACATCTGACTGTGAATTACATGATGGCAAAGGATTCCGTGAAGTCAAGGCTGGAAACCGGAATTTCATTCACCGAATTTTCCTATCAGCTTTTACAGGCTTATGATTTTTACTGGCTGAACAAGCACCAAGGGGTTAGGCTACAGATGGGTGGCTCAGACCAATGGGGAAATATCACATCGGGGGTTGAGCTGACAAGGCGCATGGGCGGTGAAGAGGTTTTTGCAGTCACTTCTCCGCTTATCACCAAACCGGACGGAACCAAATTCGGGAAGACAGAAGAAGGGAATATTTTTCTCAATCCAGAGATGACCTCTCCTTACAAGTTTTACCAGTTTTGGCTTAATGTATCAGATGATGAAGCTGAAAAGTATATCAAGATATTTACTTTCCTTTCGAGAGAAGATATTGAGAATCTGATTCAAGAGCACAAAGCTGCCCCACATTTGAGAACTCTGCAAAAAGAGTTGGCTCGCAAAGTGACGGTGATGGTACATTCAGAAAATGAATACCAGACTGCTTTGAGAGCCAGCGAAATTCTTTTTGGAAAAGCTACGAAAGAGACACTATTGTCAATCTCAGAAAGAGATTTTCTGAGTGTCTTTGATGGAGTGCCGGTATTTACAGCATCGAAATCGGTTTTTGAAAACGGTTTAAATCTGCTTGAAGGACTCACAACGACCGCTGGTGTTTTTCCCTCCAAAGGAGAACTAAAACGGACAATAAAGGAAGGCGGCCTTAGTGTAAACAAGGAGAAAGTTATTGATGAGAATCTGCAGCTAACCAGCAAAGATCTGCTGAACGAGAAATATTTGCTGGTGCAAAAAGGAAAGAAGAATTATTTCCTGGTTGTAGTTGAATAAGCTATCAGGCCAACACTGCTTTTATTCCCGGCAGCTCCTTGCCTTCAAAAAATTCAAGTAGCGCTCCCCCACCTGTGGAAACGTAGCTCACTTTATCAGCCATTCCCAACCGGTTCACGGCTGCAACAGAATCACCTCCACCAACTAATGAGAAAGATCCGTTTTGTGTTGCTTCACCAACTGCTTTAGCCAGTTCCTTGGTTCCGTTACTGAAATTTTCAAATTCAAAAACTCCCATTGGGCCGTTCCAAAGAATAGTTTTTGATTTAAGAATAGTTTCCCTGAAATCGCTGATTGATTTTTTACCAATGTCAAGCCCCATCCATCCTTCAGGAATTGCATGACTTTCAGAAGTTTTTATGGCGGCATCATCAGCGAATTTATCCGCGATGACAGAATCTTCCGGCAGGAGAATTTTAACACCTTGACTTGACGCTTTACTTAATAACTCCTTCGCGGTTTCAATTCTATCTTCTTCAATCAAAGATTTCCCCACCGAACCTCCCATGGCTTTGAAGAACGTATAAGCCATGCCACCGCCTATGATGATGTTATTCGCCTTGCCAAGTAAATTCTCTATTATCAAGATTTTATCAGAAACTTTGGCGCCACCAAGAATTGCAGTAAAAGGCTTCTGAGAATTCTTCAAAACCTTTTCAGCACTCTCCACTTCGGCCGCCATTAGTTTGCCAAACATTCTTTTCTCAGGAGGAAAGAACTTGGCAACGACCGTTGTAGAAGCATGGGCACGATGAGCACTGCCAAAGGCATCGTTCACATAAACGTCACCGAGTGAAGCAAGCTTCTGAGAAAATTGTTCATCACCTGCTGTTTCCTCTTTATGAAACCGCGTGTTCTCAAGCAGAAGAACCTCTCCCGGCTTTAATAAAGCAGCAAGATCTTTGGCCGATGAGCCGATACAATCATCAGCAAATTTTACAGGTACTTTTAGAAGCGCAGATAAGTGTGGAACAAGATGCTTTAATGAGTATTTCTCTTCCGGACCTTTTTTCGGCCTGCCAAAATGCGACATCAGGATAACAGCCCCGCCATCTTGCAATATTTTTTGAATCGTTGGAAGTGAAGCCCTGATGCGAGTGTCATCCGTAACTTCGAATTTGTCATTGAGCGGCACGTTGAAATCTACACGAAGGAGCGCCTTTTTGCCTGAAAAGTTAAATGTGTCCATAGATTTTATCACCCTTCTGGCCCTCCCTAAAAGGGAGGAATCATGTTTACATTTTGCCAAGCTTTGCGACCAAATCGGCAATACGGTGAGAATAACCGGCTTCATTATCATACCAGCCAGTGACACGCACCATGCTTTGCATCACCATTGTCAATTCCGAATCGAAGATGCAGGAGTGCGGGTCGCCAATGATATCAGACGAAACAAGAGGTTCATTGCTGTATTTCAAAATACATTTCAGGCTACCATTGGCGGCTGCTTTGAAAGCATTATTTATTTCCTCAGGAGTAGCGGTTTTCTTCACAATGGCGTTGAATTCAGTGACCGAACCAGTGATTGTGGGAACGCGCATGGAACCGCCATGTAATTTTCCTTTCAGATGCGTAAGCACTTGACCTACTGCGGTCGCAGCGCCTGTTGAAGTAGGAACAATGTTGTGAGAAGCTGCTCTTGCCCTGCGTAAATCCTTATGAGGCGAATCCTGAAGGCGCTGATCAGCGGTAAAAGCATGGGTGGTAGTCATAAGGCCATATTCAACGCCAAAAGCATCATCAAGCACTTTTACCATGGGAGCCAAACAATTAGTTGTGCAGGAAGCATTGGAAACGATCAAGTCGTCTTTAGTAAGTTGGTTGTCGTTCACACCAAGAACGATGGTTTTGATATCGCCTTTTGCAGGAGCTGAAATAACCACACGTTTTGCTCCTGATTTTATATGCAGCTCTGCCTTGTCTTTCTCGGTGAATTTTCCCGTAGATTCCAGCACTATATCAACTCCAAGGGCCTTCCACGGAAGGTTTGCGGGGTCCTTTTCAGCCAGCACCTTCATCAGATCGCCATTTATTTTGATTCCTTCACTTTCCACAGATACTTCCCCCTGAAACCGCCCGTGAGCGGTATCATACTTAAAGAGATGCGCCAAAGTCGAGGCATCCGTCAGGTCATTTACCGCTACAATATCAATGTTTGGGTGGTGTTTCTTGATAATTCGAACTGCTAATCTTCCTATCCTGCCGAAACCATTAATTGCCAGTTTTATTTTAGCCATAGAATTAATTTTTTGCGCTGCAAAAATACAGGTAAAACTTTTATTTTTGCTCCTCCTTTTTCGGAAGGAATTGAAGGCCCGTTCGTCTAGGGGTTAGGACATCTCCCTTTCACGGAGGAAACACGAGTTCGATTCTCGTACGGGCTACAGGTTCACCGCACTATTCAGCCCTTTGATTTTAAAATCAAAGGGCTGTTTTTTTAACTCTTACACAAGAATTACGTAGTAATATTCTTTAGCTGGTTTTACGCAGAAAAAACATTGAAACACGTTAAATTGCAATCATGCATTTACAAAAGTGGCAAATAACAAAAGCTGTTTTAACTTCAGTCATTCTTTTGGCTACGGACATTGTTGCCACAGCACAGGTTCTTCCTCCAGATAGTAATGTTCCCCTTGATCCCTTTTCATGGGTACTGTTAGGTGCCGGGGCTGCAGTTGCCGGAAAGAAATATTATGATTCCAAGATGAAGAAGTGAAAATTGGATAGTTCCACTCGTAACCTTCTTGTATTTTTTTTCAAGCTTTTCCTGATCTGGCTTTCCTGGAAACTTTTCATGCTAATTATGGGGCAGGAAAGTACCCCCTTAGATCAGCGATATTTTCCACATATCAGCGTGGTGTGGGAGTTATTTAATGACTTGTATAGAATCCAGCTTTTAGGGATTTGCGTTTGGCTGTTGAAATCGCTGGGATATGCAGCTATCCTTTTCAAAGGAAACGCGGTTGCTATTGGAGAATATGGAGGAGTTAGTGTTGGAAATTATTGCCTCGGCTTTCAACTGATCTATTACTTTACCATGATGATGCTGATCTCAGAACTTCCTGGCTTCAAAAAAATAAGCGGAATTATAATTGGGTTCGTATTAATCAATCTAATGAATGTTATCCGCATATCTGCCATGGCCGCGATCAGCGTTTCGCGTCCTGATCTGACCGCTCTCTTTCATGACCACGTATTTAATGTAATTGTCTTTGGCATCCTGATGATATACTACTATAATCTGGTAAAAACACCAGAGAGGAAAATGCTTTAGCAAATTAGTATCAGTAAGGCTTATAGAGCTTGATCTCCACCCTGCGATTTTCCTGACGACCAATTTCGGTATCGTTTGATGCCTTGGGTTTTTCTTCACCGTAACCAATTGCGAGTATTCGCGAACTGCCGACACCATTATTAATCAAATAGCGCTTAACGGCATCAGCCCGATTCTGAGAAAGGGTTTTGTTTGCAATATCATTGCCTATGTTATCGGTATGCCCTTCAATGATTACGTTATACTGAGGATATTTATTCAAAATCTCTGATGCAGTATTTAAATCTTTGAAGGATACTGAACGAATCACATCCATGTTGGTATCAAATTCAATATTCTTGAAAAGACTTTGCAGGTTTTCTTCCACTTCCTTCTCTTCTTGTTCAGGTTCTGGTTCCGGCTCTACTTTCTCTTCGGGGCAACCATGATTTGATAAAACTCCGGGGGTATTAGGACAATCATCTAACTTATCTTCTATCCCGTCTCCATCGGTGTCTGGGCATCCATTAAACCGGACCAATCCAAATTTGTCCGGACAATTGTCCTGACTATTCATTATCCCGTCCCCATCGCTATCAATTTTATCGTCAGCTTTATTCTTGGGATTTGTAGCATCGCGATTGACTTCGTCTCCATCGTTTATTCCTCCCTCATCGCTGTCAGGATTAAGCGGATCGGTCTTGGATATGTTGACTTCGTAGCCATCTTCTAATCCATCGTCATCAGAATCTTTGCTGTTAGGGTTAGTGGAATGGGTATTTACTTCAACATAATCATTTAGCTGGTCTCCATCAGTATCCTGCTTAAGTGGATCTGTTCCAAGGCTTACTTCTTCCCCATCAATCAATCCATCGCCATCTGTATCAGGATTTCTTGGGTTTGTCCCTTTTGCCTTTTCATCCTCATCGCTAAGTGCATCATTATCATTATCCTTGATCTTGACTTCTTTTACCTTGTATTTCTTTTCCCGTTTGGCAATGATCTTACTGACTTTTACTCCTAGAAATGCGTAATGATCCAGCCGGGAGGTATTTGTCTTCTTTGCATCATTGAACGTAAATGCGTCATTATATCTTGAATTAGGATTGGGGCTATTGGGATCAAAGTCCACTACACCCTGATCCACGTTTACTAATGACGGATTCGCCAACAGTGCTGCGGTATTATAAGTACTCGTAATTCCGGTATTAGGATCGGTAAAACTTATTGTATTATCTAACCGCACTTTTTCACCCCCTGCCTTACCCCAGATTTCCGGGTTGGCATCAACAATTGACTGATGAGCACCTTGCGGGATACCCGTTACCGGATCATATATCATGTATTTATTACCTTGGTTATCCACTCCGAAATCAGCTCGATCCCAATAGTATCCACCAACATCGTCCAAATATTTAGTTGTTGATATACGAACTCCTAATTCAATTCCTATGGTCCATTTATTATAAATGATATAATCGAGCGAGAGTCCTATTGGAAATGAAACTTGAAAACTACTGTATTGCTTTGGTGCTTCGTGATCCTTAAACAATTCGTAGCCAGCCGAATTATTCAGCGGATCAGCCTCGGGGTCAATTCCGCCAACCGTTTGGCCTTCTGTGCCTATTGTCCTTAGTGGCACCCATACTTCTTTACCCGATCCATCGGTTTGAAAAGCCCCATCACGATAGGAAAGATAAACCGGATCACCGTTACCATCATCATACAAATAAATCCTTGCCTGCGGATTATTGCCGTACAATGCAATTCCTGCAAAGATTGTGGGAGTGAATTTCTCACCACGGCTCGTTCCGTATTTAAGCAAATGCCAATGAAAGGTCAGGCTTCCTTCAAATAAATCATTTCTAAAGTTCAAAGCCCTTCTTGCGCGATCCGGGTCTTTATCCCCGATTTCGTTGCCGGAGATTCTGCCATACCAAAACATAGCCCTGACCGAAATCCACTTATTGACATTATATTGGGCAAACGCTCCTACCGAAAAGTGAAATTCATCCGCATCAATAAGTTTATAGGGCAGCGAACCCATGTAATTTGAAATTCCCAGCATTACTCCCACCTCCCACGTCTTGGTGAGTGACCGATAAGGGCCAAGCTGATTTATTCCGCCTATGCCCGAAAGCGCTTCAATAGTTCTTACTGACTTTTCATCAGGAAGGAAAGCGCCACCTTCTACGTTTACATTAATCGCACCGGTCTTTCTGCTTATCAGATCTGTGGTCCTGATTCCGGAACCCGCTGTTCTTTTGTAATTATTGATAGCCTGCCTTCTACCTAATGAGAAATCCGGAACCAAAAATCCTTCCTGATCTTTGAAGTTTTTGAGTATGGCGTAGGCATAAGTGTTTCGTACAAAACTTGCATTGCTTACCGTGAAAGAGTAAACCTTCCTATCCGCAGACCATTTACCCTGACTGGTCGCTACCGGAGTCCTTTGCAACGTTCGGGAAATAGTGTCATAAATGACCGTCTCAAGTTGAGTTTTGTCAAAAAGCGCCACCGGTTTGTTGAAGTAAACTTCAAATTGCACATTGCGAGGGTCAACGTTGGGGATATTGTCGTAATTCCTTACCTCAGATCCGTTAATATTCACCTTCCAAATATGCGGAGGATTCTCTTCCTTGGGTTCCAGCAGAAGCGGATCCGGTTTAAGCAGAGGGAGTTTACTGTTTTGGTAAAAATGGTCGAATGTAGATGAAACGTAATCGGCATTTTTAGACCGGAAAAAGTTATTAGGAATGCTGAAGGATTCTCCATCACCCTGAATTCCGATACTGATCTCGCGGATAATGGTATCGGTTGACGAGTTTACCTGGTAATTTCCAAAAACAGAATTATTTTCAATGCGCGCCTTATGCTCACTTCCCATTGCATCATACAAACCAAAGACCGGAGTATTTGACGGGATACCTATGTCAATACCATAAACTACGTTATTGGTAATAAGATTATTATTAAATGTCAGTTTAAGAACATTATCCTCAAAATTCTCAATGAATATAGAGCCCCAGTTGTCATAGAATGCATTGTAAGAAAAGGAAAAATTAGAAACGTTCTCTGCGTTCTCCTCATAGTTCACCAGCGGACTGGTAATAAGAATATTTGATTCCCCGGTGAATAATTCTTTAAAGACGTTTTTCTCAATGGTGACATTCTTACGATACCATTCTGATTCGAATCTTAGCGGCAACGTCAATTCTTTGAAAACTGCATAACGGATGTCAATATCCTGTCCCTGATTTCCCCTTACAAGTATCCCATTTCCAGGAGCGAACGGGTTAACGCTTCCAAATTCCACGAAGTTGTTTGGAGCGCCAGCTATGGATAGCCCGCCTTCCAGTACTATTGAAGTGTTTGCATCAAACAGCACACCGGTTCCCGCAGTTATTGTTAACCTTGCCCCCTTTCCAACTTTCACGTTAAACTTAACCAGGTAAACTTTGTTGGGTGTCAGGGTTTTGTCTGCATTTATAAAGCCTTCAAGCACTACAGTATCCTTTGAAGCCGCGCTTTTCTGGGCATACCCAATATTCGCAAACAGCGTGATGATTAAAGCAATCATGCCCGGTGATTTAAGACCGGATAAAATTCCCTGAATCTTGCGGTACACTGATTGTTTCATTATTCCGGACACCCTCCTTTATTTTTAGCTCCCGCTATCGTTGGACACTTGTCCTTGCCGTCAATAACGCCATCATAATCGCTATCCTTTACGTTGATCTTTGTTCCTAATTCCATCTCTTTTTTATCGGGCAGACCATCGCCATCGGTATCTGCTTTCTGCGGATTACTTCCTAACTGTCTCTCCTCATTATCAAGAATACCATCTTTGTCGGTATCCTTATCAAATGCATCAGCCCCAACTTCGGTAGCCTTAACCGGCTGCTTCTTGTCTTTGTCACGCTTCCTTTTAAATATGTAACTGGCCTTCACTCCTCCAAAGAAGTAAAAATCATAATTATCAGGATCTTCTTCTGCTCTTCTTGCATCCGGATTTATATTATCTGACAAATGATAGGCATAATTCCCCTGATTATTAAATGCATTATTAGGATCTGACTGAGGAAAATCATTTAACCTTACTAACGAAGGGTTTGAGGCTAAGGCTGCTACATGATACGTAGCTACACGACCCTGGTCATCCAAGAAAGTTACCCATGGATTATCAATCGTGATTTTTTCACTACCAACCTTTGCTTTGACGGTAGGATTTGCATCAATTATCGCCTGGTGTCCGTTTGCCCTATCGTAGAAATAACCTCCATTATCGTCTAAATAACGCGTGGTTGTTAATGTAAATCCAAACTTGGCTCCAATGTTCCAACGTTCACGAATTATCCAATTGATCTCCACACCTACCGGAAATCCGATCTGAACTTTGCTATACTTCCCGGAAACTTCCCTGTTCTGGAATTCTGCATCCGGGGTGCTTGCAGTTTGTCCTTCGGTGCCAATATCCCGAAGGCGGACCCAAATATCTTCACCATCATCATAGCCATCGGAATTGTTTCTCCAGTCGGTAACAACCTTACCGTCCTTCCATCTGAGGTATTGAGGCTCACCTCTTTCATCAAGTGTCATATATATCCTTGCTTCAGGATTATTTCTGAAGATTGCTATTCCGGCAAAAATGGTAGGTATGAATCGCTCGCCTCGGCTTGTACCATATTTCA
>CAYOYI010000041.1:12588-16276 GCA_964408105.1 uncultured Chitinophagaceae bacterium
GTGCCATTGTAAAGTAAGGCTTCCCTCAACAATAAGATTTCTAAAATTAGAGAGGCGAGCGCGTTCAGCAAGGCCTGAATTAGCTATGTCACTCCCTGAAATTTCACCCATCCAAATCATAGCTCTGACAGAAGCCCATTTGTGAAAGTTGTATTGACCGTACAAGCCACCGGCAAAATGCCATTCGCTTCTGTCGGCAAAACGATCGGTTAGCGACCCGGTATAATTACACGCTCCAAGTTGTATCCCAAGTTCCCAGCTTTTTACCAGTGATTCAAAGGGACCGAGATAGGAAAGATCACCTAAATCAGTTAATGCCTTCAGGGTTCTGACTGACTCAAGGCTTTTAAGGAAAGCCCCTTTTTCAATATCCACATCAATTCCCTCTTCACCCGGCCTGCTGATCAATTCAGCGGATTTTCGCCCGCCTGTGGTAACAGCCTTGTAATTGTTAACCGCCCTTTGTTGTCCAATTGTAAAATCAGGCACTTCTAAAAGCTGGAGATCGCGGAAGTTGGAAATAACAACGTAACCGATCTTGTTTGCCAAAAAGCTAGCATTGCTGATCTTGAAAGAATACTTTTTGTGGTCGGGGGACCATTGAGCTCCGGTTGTTGTAATAGGATTAATGATCAGCTCATTGTTTGTAGTATCGTATGCAATTGACTCAACCTGATATTCTCCAAAAGCTTCTACCGGCTTGTTAAAGAAGATCTCGAACGCAACGTCACGCAACCCAACCTCCGGGATTGCGGAGTAGTTATTAATGTCGCGGTTGTTCATTCGCACCTTCCAAATGTGGGGATATACGCCTTCACCGGGAGAAGGTGCAATCGGCTCTACCTGCAATAACGGGAGGCTGCTGTTTTGATAAAAATGGTCAAAGGTGGATGAAATATAAACCGGGTCTGTAGAACGATAAAAGTTATCAGGAATGTTAAATGACTCACCTGACCCTTGTATGCCGATTCCGATTTCTCTAATGATAGTATCCGCTGCTGAATTTATCTGGTAATTACCGAAAATGGAGTTACCGGAGAACTTTGCAACATAATTGCTCTTAAAGTCATCAAACAATCCGTAAATCAGTGCATTTGAAGGATCACCCTGTTTCAAAGCGTACACCACGTTATTGGTAAAAAGGTTGTCCGTAAACCTCAAATCCATAACATCGCTCTGCAGGTTTTCAATAAATATGGAACCCCAATTGCTTGTATAATTATTGTTTGAAAAGCTGAAACTTACTTTCCTCCCTTTGACCAGGTCAGGCGAGGTGGCCGGATTAGTGATATAAATAACAGGCTCTCCCGTAAATACATTGGTGAATATGCTATTTTGAATATTAACAGACGATCGCAACCATCCCCCTTCAAAATTCAGCGGAACATTGACCGAGCTAAATCTGGCATAATTTATATCAATATCTCGCCCTTCTGTTCCCCTGATAACAATTCCTATACCCGGGTTTCTGGGGTTACGACTTCCAATTTCAATCAGCGCACCGGAGGAGCCGCTGAGCTTCAATCCGCCTTCAACAACTATCGAAGTATTAAAATCGAGCAGAATGGAAGTATTCCCAGGAACAGTAAGCGTGGCATCTTTGCCTATTTTAACGTTGTGTTTTACCACATAAGCCTTTCCGGCAGATAAGGATCTGTCAGAATTGATAAAACCTTCCAAATAAACCGTATCACGAGCCGCACCGGCATCCTCCGGTTTTTGAGCATAGGAAACACTGCTCAGGAGCAGAAGCACCGGAAGAACTGTTTTGTAAGCCTTGCCCAATAATGACCTCATGAAGACTGGGTTGCTCCTTTAAATAATGGCAAATGCGAGCGGATCAACATCTATATTCTTTCCGTCCGGACCTTTGATCTTAATACCTTCGAATATAAAAATATCACCGGGTTCAGCCAAGTTAATCAATTCCAATGACTTATCTGAAAAGTACGAACCATTCACCCGCTCCTTAAAAATGCCTAACCCGGATTTGTTGACATATACGACATTGAACTCCATTACCCGGAATTTGGCATCCACCAGCAAGCCCTGAACATCTGCAGAAAGCTCACGTTGTTTCTTAAAGATGCTGGCAGGCATCTGGCCTCCGTATGAATTATAGAGCTTAGCACGGGGCTGCGGTAACTCTTCCGCTTTGAATTCCTGCACCGCCACTTTTTTAAAACCTCCTCCCTGCTCAGGAACAGAAAGAGTAACTGTTACTATTCCCGGCCGATAAACCCGTGCAAAAAACTCCTTGCCATCATAGGCGATTTTCCCTTGCGTAATGGAAACATTATAGTTCTCCGGGGAATAGTCGGGATGGTAAACCCTGATTGGATTATTAACACCTATATAAAGCAAATCATAATCTTCACTGCTTATCAAGGGCTTTGCAGGGTTCACAACGGAATAGTTTAACTCAAAGGTGCTTTCCTTTTCTTCGGATTCAACTACATTTTCCGGCTGTTCTTCCACTTCCTCCGCTTCTCCGATTCCCTCGTCAGGATAACGGTATTTCACAACTCCCTTAATTTTAAACTCACCTATCTCATCTGTTTTGAGGCTCATTTCCCCCACTCCTTCCTTGAATAAAAAACTATCAATAATCTTATTATTCTGATCGTAAGTATAAATCACGGCAGATTTCACGACTTCATCAGGTGCATTGGGCATTGTAACCTTATAACTCGCCTCTTCACCGATGTCAAACATATTCCCCCCTTTATCTTCCCTTTCCAGCATTATTGTATCAAAATCAAACTTTTCTCCTGAAGTGAAGTTTTGAGCCAACACAAAACTGATACCCCTTTCGGCCAACTCGTAATATTTATTCACTACCATTGCCTCCGCCAGTCTCACATCATTTTGAAATTTTGTAAGCAACGCCACCACGGCTCCCAATGGCACATTATCAAAGTAATATTTTTCCCATTCGTAAACCCGCCCGTCAGCTTTGGTAATAGTTTCGGTTGAAATCAGCACAGAATCGAGCATGGTTTGCTCATCCGGACCGAGTAATTTCAACAGTTCGGCTTTTGTAGTGAACAACATGTCTTTTGTTTGTAGTGCAATCCCATCATAAATCATCCTCCTTGTGGGGATGGTGGCATCAATTGCGTTAATAAGGTGATGGCTCTCGGGGTCATATCCTTTTCCTCTCAAAACTAAATCCTGCTTGGTTTTTTCAAGAAACCGAATAGCAGAGTCACTTGCCGCCTTGGCAGTCATTATATTAAAATATATCTTACCAAATCTAGCGGAGTCCATACGTGAAAACTCGATTACCTGATCAAGCGCCCTACGGTTTCTTTGATCCAGCCGGTGATTTGCCCGCTCAAGTGTGCGATTGAGATCGGTAAACGCTTCAATGAACTCCACCGGCAGGTTGAGCACAATCATTCCTATCAACACAAGATAAAGGAGGTTGATAAGTTTTTGCCTTAAAGGATTTGCTCCCTTCATGAATTTACACTATTAAGTAAAGCAGCCTACCTTCTGTAATTGTTGCTGCCAAATACGTCAAGCATCTTTTCATAATAGGCGTTCATTTCTGAGATGCTCTTGTTAAGTCTTATTACCTCATCCTCAAAAGTTTCAGAAGCATGCTTCATACGTTCGATGTGCTCGGCAAATTGGGCTGTATTTGATACCTCGGACATTTTGGTGATATTTTGTTCCAGAAGTT
>CAYOYI010000042.1:0-16254 GCA_964408105.1 uncultured Chitinophagaceae bacterium
GCCAACCGGTGATGGATGGGATGCCGAACTTTATAGCAAACGTCATTATGGTTGGGTGGTAGAGGTGGATCCTTTTGACCCTGAAAGCATGCCGCGCAAACATACGGCCATGGGGCGCTTCCGCCATGAAAATGTGGCCATTGTGGTCATGGAAGATGGGACAGTGGTTGCCTACCAGGGTGATGATGCCTTTGATATTGACCAAAACTATTCCGGTACTCTGGATAATATCATCGCCATCCACGGAGGCGCTGACACCGACAATGCTTTGGAAATTGATGGACCTGAAAATTCAACATACAAAACCGGCAAGTTCACTGTCAAGAACGGAACCTTTATGGGGGATAAGAGTTCTGGCGGAACATTAACACGGGCAGGTACTTTCAAAGACAAAGCTCAGGGAACTTTAACAAACTGCCTGTTCTCAGATTACTCAAAGTGGTTCCGGGTCAGAGCAAGTTGGGTTGACAGCGTCACCTATAAAACCGATGCTTTCACATATTACACTGAAAGCCCTGCAAACCTGGTTATCACTAATGTGCAGTGCGCAACCACTGCTACCGATGTGATGGCGTGCTTCGATGAACCTGCTGAAGGGCAAGCATCAAAGGTTACTTCGGTTGAAGAAGACGCGGTAGATGCGGTGTTTTATGATGCAGCAAATAACAACCAGGTTGTTGTTCCGAACGGAGGAACAATCGGTGCAGACAAATCCAAATTCCACGGATGGACTTGGGCACATGCCAAAGGAAAGATTAATTAAACCTGTTTAATCCTATCAAAACCCTCTTGTCGGAAGGCAAGAGGGTTTTTGTGTTAAAGCGAGAACCAAAAATGATGAAACAAACGATTTTACTTTTCATGTTTTTAGCCGGGATAACCTGCCAAATCTTGGCTCAGAAGGGAACCGTTCGAGGCACTGTCATTGATGACGAAACCGGTGAGCCGCTCATCGGTGTGAATGTGGTTAAAGCGGAAAGCACCATCGGCACTACCACAGATGTGGATGGTAATTATTCGTTGAGCCTTGACGCAGGAACACATTCGCTTGTATTTTCCTATGTTTCTTACACCCGGCAGGTCATTAATGAAGTGGAAGTGAAGGCAGGCGAGGTCACTGTGGTTCAGGTGAGGCTCAAGGCAGAGTCGGAGTCAATTGATGAAGTGGTGGTAACTGCTAAATCTGTGACGAACACCGAATCTGCTCTGATGACCATTCAAAAAAAATCTGCCAATGTCATAGATGGGATTTCCTCACAGGCTTTTGAGCGTTCGGGAGACGGCAATGCTGCTGCCGCGCTTACAAGAGTCACGGGAGTTTCGGTTGAAGGTGGCAAGCATGTGTTTGTAAGAGGTCTTGGCGACAGATACACCAAAACCATTCTCAACAGCATGGAGATCCCCGGTCTTGATCCTGACCGGAACACCGTGCAGATGGATCTGTTTCCAACCAATCTGATTGACAACCTTATCGTTTACAAAAGTTTTTCTCCAGACCTGCCGGGAGATTTTACCGGAGGCATGGTTGACATTGTCACCAAGGACTTTCCTGAGAAAAAGACTTTCAGCGTTTCGGCAAGCTTTGGATACAATCCCGACATGCACTTTAAAGACAATTTTATTCTTTATGATGGCAGTTCTGCTGATTGGGTAGCCTTTGGCAAACCAAGCCGTGAACTTCATTTTAATCCTTCAACCAAAATACCCGATCCTGTGTTACGCGATCCGAAATTGCACGATTTAACAACCGGCTTCGATACGCAAATGGCAACGGAGCAAAGCACGAGTCTGATAGATCAGGGTTACAGCATTTCTCTCGGAAACCAGATCAACAAGAAAAAAGCGACATGGGGCTATAACCTGGTCATGAATTATTCAAGTGAGTATGAGTTCTACGAAAAAGTATCCTTTGGATCTTACCAGAAAAGCAGCGATGAAACGATTTATGAACTGGAACCTTTGAAAACCGCCAGCGGTCCTTTGGGTATTCATGAAGTTTTATGGAGCGGTTTGGCAAGCGGTGCGGTGAAATTTGAAAAGCACAAGATCAGCTTTATGGCAATGCACATTCAGAATGGACAAAAACGCGCTGCCGACCTTCAGCAAACTGATTTTTACAACAATGCCACCCTCATAAAAGATAATCTGGAATACACTCAGCGTGGTATTACAAATGGTTTTATTGCGGGTAAACATCATTTCAATAAGCTGGAGATGGAGTGGAAAAATTCTGTCACCTACTCGCAAATTGATGATCCTGATCTGCGAACCACCGCCTTCTCAATACGAGGAGAAGACACTACTTTAAATTCGGGCGATGGAGCGCAGATCACGCGGATTTATCGCGATCTGAATGAGCTTAACGAAAGTTTCAAAACGGATTTTACTTTCCCTTTTAAGCAGTGGTCAGGCCTGGAATGTAAATTCAAATTCGGTTTGGCCAATACTTACAAGACCAGGAATTATGAGATTCTGAATTACAACTTCTATGTGGAAGGAATGGGCATCACCGGTGATCCGGATTGGCTCTTCCTTGAAGAAAATATCTGGATGGCGGATACCCGCAGGGGAACATACGTGACCGGGAACAGCGAAAAAGCAAACACGTTTGACGCTTCATCAAACGTCTTTGGTGTTTACGTAATGAATGAATTACCGCTGCATCAAAAAGTCAAGGCGATTTACGGGCTTCGTCTTGAAAAGGCCGATCATTTTTATACGGGCCAGAATAGTAGCGGCTCGATCCTTTACAGCAAAGAAAAAGTTTTGGATGAACTCGATTTCCTGCCGTCATTCAGTTTGGTTTATACCGTAATTAAGGATATGAATCTGCGCTTGTCCTACAGCAGAACAGTTGCACGTCCTTCGTTCCGTGAAAATTCGATTGCGCAGATTTATGATCCCATTCAGGACAGAACCTACATTGGTGGAATTGACCAGGGTTCGGTTGTGAAAGAAAGCCATATTGATAATGTGGATTTGCGATGGGAGTATTTCTTCAGGCCTGGTGAAATAGTAGCCCTTAGCGGATTCTATAAGCATTTCCAGGATCCTATCGAGATCGTGGCTTTTGAATTGAACCCTAGTAACGTACAGCCAAGAAATGTAGGAGATGGAACGGTTTTCGGTGCTGAACTCGAAGTGAGAAAGAATTTTTCATTCATCAATGAAAAACTCAAAGATCTTTCAGCCGGAGCCAATGTCACTTACGTTTACTCAAGAATAAAAATGAGTGATGAAGAATATGAGGGCTCAACCGGAAGCGGTGGCAGACTCGGCAATGCAAGAGATGAGGAGATTGTTGATGACACACGGGTGATGCTGGGGCAATCTCCATTTATCGTGAATGCATATTTGAATTATTCCAGCGCCAAACTCGGGCTCGATGCTAATCTTAGTTACAATGTTCAGGGAAAGCGGTTGGTTGTTGTTGGTAGTGGAAGAGTTCCGGATGTTTATGAGACACCTTTTCATAGCTTGAATTTCAAGATCTCCAAAACTTTGGGCAAGAACAAACGCGGACAGATCAGCTTCTCAGCCGAGAACCTGATTGGTGATGAAAAAGAAAAGATTTACGAGTCATTCCGGGCAGAGCATCGCATATATGAATTATACACTCCGGGAAGAACATTCTCACTCGGATTTTCATACACGTTGAAATAGCAGAATTAAAAAGGGGCGCGAAGAACTTTTCTCCGCACCCCTTTCCCTGCTGTTTAAAGGTAGATATTAGTTGATGACCAACCTTCGCACGCCCACTTTGTCGCTGCTCCTGATGCGGATGAAGTAAACTCCGGCATTGAAATCTTCAATGGAGATTTCACTCTTACCGGATTTTATTCCTCCGCTTAGCACGATTTGGCCGAGACTGTTCATCATTTCAAAAGTAGAGTTACGGTCAAACCTTCCGGCCAGCATGATCTTGTTCTGGGCGGGATTCGGCACGATGCTGAACTCCAAACCATCAACACGCCCGATACCGGTTGACTCATCTTTCAGCGTATTCACCACGGTGTTCGTGATTACAGGCTCGTTGAAGTCAAAATAAATTTCAGCGGTGTTGAATATCTGGGTGCCTTCGGTGAGTCCGGGTTTCAGGTTCGCAATGATCTGGATGAAGCCGTGACTTGCAGGTTCATTCGCGTTGCTGTCAGCAAGTTGGATGTTGTTGAACGTAACCACCAATTCATTCCCGATGATCTGCGTGATATGCTCGTGGCTGGCATCGGTGACCTGCACGGTGGTGAGATCAATGTTATTGTCAATCTCATCGCGGATGACAACATTCTGCGCGGGAGCTGTTCCCGTATTCTGGAAGCGCACCTTGTAAGATAGTGTTTGCGTGTTCACCGGAATTTCTCCGTCATCACCTAATCCCATCGGGGACACTGCTTTGTCATTCGGGTCCCATGAGCCAATCACGAAAGCGCTGATCGTTGAAATATTGTCGGAAGGGTTTGCATCACCCGTGATCGGCAGCACCCACATGGTATCATTTGCAACAGAGCCAAGTGGTAAGGAATTGCTGACCATAAGGTCAACGGTAATGCTCCGGCATGTACCCGGCAAGAGGTTGCTGAAGTTGTAAGTGAGCAGCCGCTGAGCGGGATCGTGATTTACCGGAGCAGGAGTAGAAGAGGCTAGTGTGGTTCCAGCCGGATAACGATATTCTGCTGTGCCGTTCCGCATTGATGTACCGTTGTTACAATAAGTCAATCTTGTCCATAGCGGGAAGCCGGGCGTTACTGTCGTAAAATGGAAAAGATGCGCGCTAAGATCCATGACCTGGAAATTGCCTGCGTTGATCTGCTTGCAGAAAGTAGATGAGCAACCGGAAGAATCAGTGATGACAAGGCAAACATTATAGACGCCAGCAGCGCTATAAATATGCGTTGGATTTTGCAGAGTGGATGAACTCCCGTCACCAAAATCCCATTGGAATGTTGTCGGGTTATAGACTGAAAGGTCAGTGAAGTGGTATGAGAGATTGTTTGCTGAATCTTGGGATGCGGCAAATCGTGCCTGACAGAATGTATTATTCGGAGAACAAGGGAAAATAAACTGATTATAAGAGCACAGGATGTTTCCAAGGCTATCCACAACAGTCATTGTCACCGTGAAGGTGTCACAAACAGCATAAACATATGTGACTGTATTTCCTGTCAAAGTTCCTCCGTCTCCCATATCCCACATAATTGTTGCACCGTTTAATGAAGAATCTGTAAAGGCTGAAAAGACGACCAAGGCGCTACCAAGTGGTGTACTTTGATTTGTGTATGTGAAGAAGCATGGAGTTGAAGTTTGGTAGTTATAGCATGCGGTACCAGAACAATTATTTGAATCAGTTAGTGTTACGCAGTAAGTACCTGAGTTTTGCGGGTAAATGCTTGTTGTAGTTTCCCCAGTTGACCATAAAATCCCTGTTATGGAGTTGCCGTTGGTGGTTTGAGCAATTAAGTCTCCATGCCAACCAGGAATAATTGTAACCGAAAGTTGACAGCCTCCATTAAAACAAACAGTATCCTCACAATGATTGGCATCTGTCACCACCACGCACTGCGGTATGGCGGGAGCAACATTGCAGGTATAGCTGGTCGAGTCTCCGTTTGCCCATGAATACGAATATGGAGGAGCACCTCCGGTAGTGGTAACCATAAGGCAGCCCGATGAATCCTGAGTGATGACAGAAGTCAACTGGCAGCCACCTGGCACAGTCGCGCATGATGAAACTGAGCAGCCAATTGAATCAGTGACAGTCACGCAATAGGTTCCTGAAGTTAAATTACATAGCACATCACTGGTGCTGCCTGTATTCCATAAATAAGCGTAAGGTAGTGTGCCTCCTGAAGCGATTACCTGCAGGCTTGGTAATGGCCCTGCACATGGGCCGCCAATGATCGTTGCAGCCAGATTACAGGGATTACCTTGCTGCACTATGAAACGCAATATCACCGTATCGCAAATAGGAATAAGTGGTCCGCTGATACACGCGTAAACGTATGCGCTATCGTATCCCGTAAACAATGAATCAGGGCAATATATCCATGAGCCCGGCCTGAATCCCGGAATGAGTTGCCCGTTATAGGGCCCGGACAGAACATTGAATGTGCTGACCGTGATACCAGGAATAGTATCAATGCCAAGATCAATGCATTGCCCCTGGTTGGTGGTGAATGTTGTCGGGAAAACTTGCGCTGATGATTCCACAGCCGAAGTCATGAACGCGATAAACAGCAGGGCGTTACAAAGACGAATCGTGGTTTTCATAATCAATGGTTTTGGATTTATGGTTGAATGAAAATTTTATTTACAAAAACTGAATTGCCCGTTCTCACGGTGACCAAATAAATTCCGGAAGAAATATCCGATACAGCGAGAGTCACTTTGTCTGCCTGATAATATTTTTCAGAGAGCACTTTCTTCCCTGCAAGGTCAGTGATCTCAATTCCGCGAATGTCTTTTCCTTCGACAAAAAGCTTTCCGCTATTAGGATTCGGGTAAACGCTTATATCGTTAAGGTCAGGCTGGCGTGAAGACGTAGCCGATTTATAAATGTGTAGTGATTTCTGCTGCACACACACATCGCGTACGATGTTGTATTCACTCACCAGCCTGATTTCGGATATATTGAAATACAGGTCATGCCATCCGGGACCGACTACGATTCCGTCAATGTTGTCATCAATCGGCATGATAACCAGCAGCACTTCACCATCACCGGCAGCAGGACTATGATTGGTTTTCGTCAAAGCGACATCAATCCGTCCGCTCGGTGAATCTTTCTTGAAGAAAATTCCGGGATCATTTTGCAGCAGCCAGGAATTATTTGTTGAGAATTGAACGATGCTTGTGCCAATGAATCCTGTATCGAGTTCCAATGTGAAGGCAATACCGTATGCCTCTGCTGGAATTAGATTGGTACCAAGTTTTACAGAAATAAAAAGCGTGTCACCATCATTAATTGTATCTCCAAACAAGCTTTCAACCGTGAGCGGGATACCACTCAACGTACAATCACTGGTATCAACGGTGTAAGGCTTGAGGATCGGAAACGTATTCCCGAAATCATTTTCAATCACAACCACGTCCATGGAATCCACGATACCATCACCATTGCAGTCGGCAGCACCGGGATCGGAATTGATAAATGAAAGAGGCGACCAGGCGAGTGAGTTGTTTGTAACGGTATCGCGGGATGGTCCGGAAAAATCATAAGACAACCCAATCGCGAGTACATCGAAATGTTCAACCTTACCATTTTCATCTGCGTCTCCTGGATTTATTTGGCTATTAGGCGGCAATACATTGATATATACTGTTGCCGTGTCGGAACGGAAACTGTCGCTAACCGCATAGGAGAATTGATCTCCCCCGGTAAAACCCTGTTGTGGACAGTAGAAAAGGTAATTTCCGTTTACACCCACAGTTCCGTTTGCCGGTTGAGAAACAGTCTGTAACTGTACGAATGCCAATGAGTCAAGCTGATCATTTGCAGTTACGTCCAGATAGTTATTGCAGGCATTTTGGAGGACGGTAAAGAGATCGTTTTGGGCGTTGGGCTGGGCGAAGGAATTTGAGATAGGAAGAACACAGCAGCCCAACAGTATCAGCTTAGCAAGTTGCCTCACCCCGCCCCTCTCTCTGGGGAGAGGGAGTCCAAGCCTTAGAACCATTTGTTGTTTGGAAAAAATCTCCATTGCCTTTTTAACTGCTTACAAAGATGAAATGGATTTGTGGCAAAAAATGATACATTTTTAAGTACTTTTCGGATATTTACATAATTAATATGAATAGCCTCACCCTGACCCTCTCCAATGGAGAGGGGAATAAAGCGATCAGCGCACGACTGGAAGAACTGTACAGGGTTCTGTCAAGTTACGAAAAACGTGAGTTGACAAGGTTTTTAAGGTCGCCTTATTTTAATCGGGATCAAAACCTTGTTAAGCTGCACCAATACTTTTCGGATACAGAATTAATTCCCGACAAGTTCATAGCGTGGAAGGCTATCTCCAAATCTTCATACAATGAAAAGAAGTTCAGATACCTTGTTTCCGATCTGCTCAGCGCAATAGAGGAATTTGTTTTCATTAAATCCTTTCTAAAATCTAAAAAGGGATTTACCCATTCACTCGATGAATATTTTTCGAGCAGAGAAGCCTGGGCGAATAAATCTCACTTAGCAAAAGAGATCAAGGGCAGAAAAACCAGCAGGCGCATCACCCTTAGTCCGGAGTACCATTTAGAGGAACACTATGAATCAGAGTTGCAGGAGGAATTGCACATGACCTCATTCAAGCAATTGAGCCGGTATCTTAAAGAAAACAAGAAAAGCGAGCCGGACGGGCTTGATCTTTTCTACGTCATTGAAAAACTGAGGCAGGCATGTCTTTTAGCAAACAACAACAATGTTTTTGGCTTTAACCTAAAAGCATTTTATCAGGACGAGATACTGAAGCTTGCATCCTCAAAGCAGTTTATTGGCAACCCATTCGTGATTGCTTATCAGAGTGTTTTCCTCATGCTGACTACAAAGGAAGAGCGGTACTATTATAAGCTGAAGGAGGTGATTGATAAATATGGCTACGAGATGGAGGATAAAAATCTCGCTGAGTTATTCACGTATGCAAGGAATTTCTGTATTGGAAAAATCAATGTCGGAAATGAAAAATATTTTCATGAAGTTTTTGACCTGTATGAACAAGGGCTTTCAAAGCGTGTGCTCTTGCTAAACGGTGAGATCAACCAGCAGAACTATAAAAATATCGTAACCACCGGCTTGCGAATCGGCAAGCATCAGTGGGTGTTTGATTTTATTAATGACTACAGGTATAAGCTAAATAAAAAGGTGAGAGAAAACTCATACAACTACAACTTTGCAAACTATCTTTTTCATATCGGGAAGTTTGATAAAGCACTCCAGAATCTTCAAAAGGTGTCACTGGCTGATCTGTTTTATGGGCTGGATGCACGCTCGCTGATGATCAAATGCTATTACGAACTTGAAGAGTATGAAGCCTTTTTTAATTCCTATCAAAGCTTTCGGGTATTTGTGATGCGAAAGAAAAATGTCTCAGAGCAGCATCGCAGGAATTACAAGAACTTTTTACGCATTGCCAAGAAGCTGATAAACCTTCGTCCGCGGGATAAGAAAAACATCTTAAAAATTCACGAAGAGATTAAAACGCAAAAAGCATTGGCAGATAAGCGTTGGCTTGAAGAGAAGATCAATCTGTTCGTAGATTAATTATCTCAGGCTGACTAAAAATTTGCTATTATTATGACTACAATGGTCACTCCTTATGAAAAAGATATTTTGCTTGCTGGTCGTCCTGATTCCTGCAAGAAACCTGTTTTCCCAAACAACATGGGCTGAACACATCGCCCCGATTCTTTACGCAAATTGCACACCTTGCCATCACACCGGAGGGATAGCTCCGTTTTCATTGATGACCTATGCCGATGCTTATGCAGAAAGGTTTGGAATTAATTCGCATGTTTCAGACGGACACATGCCGCCCTGGCCAGCCAGTTCTGCTTATAGAAATTACGTGCATGAGAGAGTTCTGACTCTCGCTGAAAAAAACAGCATTTATCAATGGGTAGCAAATGGTGCACCGCGCGGGAACATGGACATGGCTCCGGCACAACCTTCCTACAACAACGGCCCGGAAATTTCCTCGCCTGATCTGACGCTAACGATTCCCCAATACACAGTATCAACCAACAACAAAGATGTTTACCGCTGCTTCCCATTGTACACCAGTTTGCCAACTGATAAATACATAACGGCAATCGAAGTGATTCCAGGCAATGCCTCCATCGTGCATCACGTGCTGGTTTTTGTGGATACGGCAACTATCTTTCCGCAGTTGGATGCCAATGACCCCGGGCCGGGATACAATAATTTGCTCACCGGATCCAACTCATCCAAAGGTCTTCTTGGATATGTGCCGGGTTCTCAGCCGTATTACGCACCGGTGGGAACAGGATTTCGCCTGCCTGCCGGAGCCACTGTCATCGTGCAGGTGCACTACCCAAAGACGGCAAACGGACAGAGCGACCAAACTTCCATCAGGCTTAAGTTGTCGTCAACCCCGGTGCGCGAGATTCAGGTTTATCCATTTCTGAACAATTTCACCAGTCTGGTTAACGGCCCGTTCAGCATTCCGGCAAATACTACAAGGACATTTAACGAACAATTCAACCTTCCGATGGATATTTCAGTGCTAACGGTGTGGCCTCATATGCACCTCGTGGGGAGAACTCTGAAATCATGGGCGAACAAGCCGGTGACTGGCGATACCATCCGTTGGGTGAATATACCGGAATGGGATTTTCATTGGCAGTTGAACTATATCCTGCCCAACATAACAAAAGCCCCTGCAGGATCGGTTTTCAAAGCAACAGCTTTCTTCGACAACACCGTTAACAATCCCGACAATCCCAGTAGTCCTCCCCAAAACGTAACCGCAGGGGAAGCAACCACGGATGAAATGATGATTGTATTTTTCTCTTACCTAAGTTATCAAAATGGTGATGAGAATATTATCGTAGATAAAAGAATTATTAAAAAAGTAGCCACTACTTTCTGTCAGGGTCAATCCGTGAATCTGACGACCATAATTGGCACCGGCTACAATTATCAGTGGTACAAGGACAACAATACCATAAGTGGCGCAACTTCCTCATCATACAATGCGACTCAATCCGGAAATTATACGGTCAGTATTACCCTTGGAGGTAACAGCGCCACTTCCGATCCTGTGACTGTAACGGTAACTGCTCCACCTACTGCCACCATAACACCTGCGGGACCAACCGTGATTTGCAATGGTGGAAACGTGACACTCAATGCATCAACAGGAAACGGCTATTCTTATCAATGGTATAAAAACGGCTCGGTCATCAACGGGGCAACTTCAGCATCTTATGTTGCCAACTCTGCCGGAAGCTATGTGGTGGAAGTTTATAATACCTGCTATGTTACATCTTCTGCGGTAACTGTCACTTCAGGTTCCGGCTCTGCTTCTATCAATACAAGCGGAAGCACTAATTTCTGCCAGGGCGGTAGTGTGATATTAACTGCCAGCAGCGGAAACTCTTATGCATGGTCCAATAATGCGACAACTCAAAGCATTGCTGTTACAACGTCTGGAACATACACCGTAACGGTAACCCTAAGCGGATGTGCGGCAACTGCTACTCAAAGTGTAACTGTCAATAGTAATCCGATTCCGGCAATCAACGCGAGCGGACCAACCACGTTTTGCCAGGGTGGAAGTGTTACGTTGACAGCCAGCGGAGGTTCAACCTACCAATGGACCGGTAACATTAACACCGCAAGTATAAACGCAACCACTTCGGGCAACTACACGGTAACGGTAACGAATACCAGTGGGTGCACAGCAAGTTCGTCACAGTCTGTAACCGTTAATCCGTTGCCAATTGCAGTGATTACTCCGGCAGGTGCAACAACATTTTGCGAAGGCGGTAGCGTTGTGCTGAGCGCTTCAAGTGGCGCGGGCTATGGTTACCTTTGGTCGAATAATGCAACAACCCAAAATATTACGGTTGCGCAAAACGGGTCTTACAGAGTAACTGTTACTAATGGAATCACCGGATGCACATCGTCATCATCTACTTTGGCGGTTCAGGTAAATCCGCTGCCCGCCAGCGGATTTGGATTTACACTTAATTCCACAACAGTCACTTTTATAAATTCATCAACTAATGGGAACTCTTACTCGTGGGATTTTGGGGATGGGAACACCAGTACCCAGTTAAATCCATCTCATACTTACGGGGTTGTAGATACTTACTTCGTCACTTTGATCGTAACTAATTCCTGTGGTTCTGATACTATTTCAAAAAATATAAATCTCTCGTGCAGCACTTTCAGCGTGAATATCACAGCATCCGGACCGGTGGAATTTTGTGAAGGGGAGTCGGTTACACTTTCAACACCGGTGGTAACGGGGTATGATTATCAATGGCTGAGGGATGAACAAGCGATGGTAAATGAAAACGGCAATGAATTTCAAGCGACAAACTCCGGTGAATATGAAGTTGTGGTTACTGATGATAATAACTGCCCCGGAAGTTCTAATTCCCTGGTTATAACCGTGTATCCAAAGCCAATTATTCCAACAATTACCCAAAATGGGAATGTACTTAACAGCAGTCTGGCAGATACTTATCAATGGTATCTCAACAACATTGAAATAAACGGTGAAACAAATGGACAGATCACAATCAGTCAAAGTGGTTGCTATGCAGTGGAAGTGAGTGATAGCAACGGATGCAGCGCTAAATCGGATACTACTTGTTTGACCTACACTTTTGTTTCCTCACCAAGCACTTCCGGCTTATCCGTCTTCCCTAACCCGACTATGGGTATGCTCCATTTTTCAATTGAGAATGTAGTTTTCCCGTTACAGATTAACTGCGCAGATGTGACCGGTAAAATTTTGATAAGCCGCAGAGTCGAATCCCGTGATGAGATGTATGTTAGTCTTGATTCGCTTAATGACGGTATGTACATATTTACCGTTAGAAATGGGATTGCAGGAAATGTTAGCATGGTAAGGGTTGTCAAAACCAGTTGGTAGATTTCTCCATCACACTAAAAATAAGGTGGTTTAATCGGGTCACCAAATCAGCCAATCAAAATCTGTACTTTTGGCGACTATGAATATTGGTATTATTGGCTACGGATATTGGGGCCCCAACCTGCTCAGGAACTTTGATGAAAGAGACGATTGCACGGTTGCGGTTGTTTGCGATCTGCGAAATGAGCGACTGGATTTAGTAAGAAAGACATATCCATCAATCAAAGTCACACAGGCTGCTGAGGATGTTTTCAAAGATTCATCAATTGACGCGGTTTGTATTGCTTCTCCGGTTTACCATCATCATGAGTTGGCTAGAAAATCAATTAAGAACGGCAAGCACGTGCTGTTAGAAAAACCTATGACCTCAAGCGTAGCTCAGGCTCAGGAATTAATTGACCTTTCACTGCAAAAGAAGGTTACCCTAATGGTTGATCACACCTTTGTTTATACCGATTCGGTCACAAAGATTAAAGAGATTATTGATAGGGGGGAGCTAGGTGACATTCATTATTTCGATTCCACCAGGATCAATCTCGGCTTATTTCAACCGGATATTAACGTGTTGTGGGATTTAGCTCCGCATGATATTTCAATCTTGAACTTCATTGTAGGCGAGAGGCCAATTAGTGTAAATGCCACCGGAGTTTCACACACACAGAACGGATTGGAAAATATCGCCTACCTGACGTTGAATTACAACTCGAATCTGATCGCGCATTTCAACTGCTCATGGACATCACCTGTGAAGATCCGGCAGATACTCATTGGTGGTTCTGAGAAGATGATATTATTTAATGACGTTGAGCCAACCGAGAAAGTGAAAGTATATAATACCAAATACCATATTCTTTCGGGCGAAGATGAAACCAAACGCAAACTGTTGGTTGACTATCGAATAGGAGATATATTCATTCCAAAACTTGAGAAAACCGAAGCGCTTGCAAATGTTGCAGAGGATTTTGTTCAAGCTGTTACCACCGGAAGAAAACCGTTAGGTGATATGTACGATGGTTTGGAAGTGATCAAAATACTGGAGGCTGCACAGCAATCTATCAAATTCAACGGGGCGGAGGTAAAGCTTTCCTGAGTCTCAAAGATTAGCTTTGTCCGAATGCCCGAAGCGTCAAGAGAAAAAATCATTTTAGG
Source organism: uncultured Chitinophagaceae bacterium (assembly GCA_964408105.1). Classification (GTDB taxonomy): domain Bacteria; phylum Bacteroidota; class Bacteroidia; order Chitinophagales; family CAIOSU01; genus BPHB01. Next base: position 13,758 of record CAYOYI010000042.1, read on the forward strand.
AATTGACCCTGGTACCGCTTTCTTAGGTTACGGAGTTATTAAATCAGCAGGACAGCAACTTACATTGATAAGCCTTGGAACTATTGACCTTTCTAAAATTTCCTCACATCAAGCCAAGCTCCAAAAAATCTTCGAGCGAGTAACCGCAATCATCCGGCAATACAAACCTCATGCTTGTGCAATTGAGGCTCCGTTTTACGGGAAGAATGTGCAATCAATGCTAAAGCTTGGAAGGGCTCAGGGTGTTGCAATTTCTGCAGCTATGGTTCAGAATTTATCGATCACGGAATATTCACCTAAAAAAGTAAAACTCTCGGTGACCGGAAATGGTAATGCCTCTAAGGAACAAGTTGCGGGAATGGTTCAACGGCTTTTAAAATTCAGCGGACAGCCAAAATATAAGGACGCAACAGATGGACTAGCCGTTGCGGTCTGTCATCACTTTCAATCCGGTAAACCTACAAAAGGTGATCAGAAACTTTATAAGGATTGGAAGGAATTTGTTGAGATGAATCCGATCAGGGTATAGACTATTCAACCACTGTTACCTTCAGCATGTTTGTCTTGGCCTGATGATGAATGGGCATGCTGCCGGTATTTACCACTATATCCCCAGCTTTTACAAATCCGTTTTCCTTCAACACGTCAATTACATCGCTGATAGTGGAGTCGGTGCTTTTGAACTTGTTATAATAAAATGCAGACACCCCCCAGGAAAGACTTAAAATATTCAGAAGGTCCTGGTTATCTGTGAAGATCATGATCCTGGCATGTGGCCTGTAGCTGGATATCATAAATGCCGTGTAACCGGAGCGCGTCATGCCGACTATCGCTGTTGCGTTCACTTCTTCCGCAATTTTGCAAGCATTGTAACAGACTGCGTCTGATAAAAATGACTTAGAATTTTTTTGCGGAACAAGATTCTTGTTATAAACCACTTCTTTTGATTCCACATACTTCATTATCCGTTCCAGAGTTTCGACAACAAGGATTGGATGTTTCCCAACAGAAGTCTCATTACTCAGCAATAAAGCATCAGCTCCATCTATCATATCATTAACCACGTCATTGGTCTCAGCACGTGTTGGTCGTGCCTGAGTTATCATGCTATCCATGATCTGAGTGGCAATCACTACCGGTTTGGAGGCGGTTATGCACCTTCTTACAATTGATTTCTGAATAATGGGCATTTTTTCCAGCGGAACTTCCACACCCAGATCACCGCGGGCAATCATGATAGCATCCGCTTCTTTGATGATTTCATTGATGTGGCCGATGGCTTCGGGCTTTTCAATCTTGGCAATGACTTTTACAACGTGCTTGTTGGGAATGTGTTTTCTGACTTCAATAATGTCCTCGGCAGAACGCACAAAAGAAACAGCGATCCAGTTGGCCTTATGCTTGAGCGCAAATTTCAGATCCCGTTTATCTTTCTCAGTTATTGCCGGTACAGAAAGGTGGGTGTTTGGCAGGTTCACACCTTTTCTTGAGGACAAATCTCCACCGTGTAATACAACCGCCTTGATTTTGTCCTTTCCGTTTGTTTCCAAAACTTCAAGCTCGATCTTTCCGTCATCTATTAAGATTCGCTGCTTGGGTTTTACTTCTTGCGGAAGGCTTTTGTAGTTGATGAAGAGATTTTTTTTGTCACTGATGATTTCTTTGTTAGTGACGGTTAACACATCCCCCTTTTTCACGCTCATCCCCTCCTTCACTTCACCTATCCTGATCTTTGGGCCTTGAAGATCAGCAAGGATGCCTGCCTGCACATTGTACTTTTTATTAGCCCTCTGGATATGTTTAATTACCTTTTGATGATCGGCATGGGTTCCGTGTGAGAAGTTCAGCCGGAATACATCAACTCCGGCAGCCATAAGCTTCACTATCCTGTCGTAAGTATTGGACGAGGGTCCAACAGTTGCTATGATTTTTGTTCGGTTAAATCTTCTCACTCGAATATTAGGTTTTGTTTTGACTTCAATTTTGCTGGTTCTGATTCGAAAAAAGTAACCACTCCATTCATGTATTTGAGTGTATGAATAACATCATACTTCATCAAACCGGCAGCATCTCCTTTCATCATCAGCAGGTAATCCACCCGTTTCAGTTCCGGCAGCAAATATGCTCCATCGGATTTATTCCCGATGAGGTAATACTGGAGAAAATTCAGCTCATCCTCAAAAGCATATAAAGTGAAATAATGCAGGTCACGTTTTTTGCTATTGGAAATCTCCAGGTCAGGCCTGCGCTCCAGGTCAATATTTAACGCGTTGTTGATCTGCCAGCAAATGCGGTGATCCTTGAAGGAAGAAACGATGGAAATAAGGGCGAAATCGTAGTCAAATTCTACAAAAAGGGTGTTTCGGCTCAAGCGGAAAATTGAGGGTTGGGTTCGTCACAAATTTATGATTTTGAGATGGTTGCAACCATAAGGGATAAAAAAAAGAAGGCGGTCTTGGTAATCTATGTTCAAATCGGGTACTTTGCATCCGATTTA
>CAYOYI010000043.1:0-3700 GCA_964408105.1 uncultured Chitinophagaceae bacterium
TAATGATATTGTTACCGACCAGGACAAGCCATATTTGCTGGGAAGGTTTTCTCAAGACCTTAAAGATGAAAACGGAACAACACTGGTCTCCGGTGGCAGCACGTTCATCATAAAGTGTGACGCCAGCGGAAACTTTACCTGGGGTGATAAGATTTCGAATAACAGGAGCACGGGAATGGCCAATGCTTCCAGCGAGGTTTTCATATCGGGTACTTACAGTAATACAATAACCATTGGTACGCTCGGCACGCTTACTTCGTCTGATGAAGATGACGTTTACATCACAAAGATCAGCAACACTCCTTCTACAACCGGTTTGCCGGAATTATCATCAGCGGGCATTTTTGTTTATCCCAACCCTACCTCTGAAAACATAACCATCGACTTCAAAGACAAAAAAGCAAGCGGAATAACCCTGCTTGATGTTTCAGGTAAGATAGTGAGGAGGATTGAAATGAATTCAAACTCATCACCCCAGATGTATGATGTTTCTGATTTGGATAATGGAGTTTATTATTTGGAATGTATTACTACTGGCCATGAACGCCTATATGAAAAAATAGTGATTCAGAAATAATCACTTTTTTGAAAATACATTTACCGTATGCGCTTTATCATTTTCGTTGCTTTGGCAATCGGCTCTCCGGTGCTGGTAACTGCCCAAATCTTTGAGTGGGCAAAAAGAGTGGGATCCAGCAGCTACGATCTGGGACAATGCATTACAACGGATGCCTCAGGAAATGTTTACACAACAGGGAGATTTATTGGACCGGTGGATTTTGATCCCAATGTAATTCAGCCTAACTGATTTAGTTCCCTTCAAACGGATTCAGCGGAGCTTTCATATCCTTAGGAGTCACCAGCCAGAAGAAGCGCATCTCGGCAAGAAAGTTGTCGAGGATTTTTTTAGCTCTCGGACTTTGGGTACGGAAGTAATAGCTCTTTAAAATAGAGCGCAGATATTGACGCGCCTCTTCGCCTTCATCGGTGTCAATGCGGTCGAGCTTCACCAATTCCATATTCACCTTGTCAAAGAAATTGAGGTGCTCATCATACACGAACGCTGCGCCACCGGTCATTCCAGCACCGAAGTTGATACCTGTTTCACCCAGCACCACCACTGTTCCACCTGTCATATATTCGCAGGGATGGTCACCCGTTCCTTCCACCACGGCAAGCGCACCTGAGTTCCTGACTGCGAAACGCTCGCCAACCTTTCCCGCGACAAACAGCTTGCCGCCTGTGGCGCCATAGAGACAGGTGTTGCCGGCAATGCTTTTCAACTTATTAATGTTCTCCGGCACAATAACAATTCTCCCCCCTTTCATCCCTTTTCCAACATAATCGTTGGCATTTCCAGTCAGATGAATGAACATACCATGGCTGATAAATGCACCAAGTGATTGTCCTGCATTACCGGTTAAGTTGATTTTAATGATATCTTTTTGAGGGAGGCCGTTGTCACCGAATTTTTCCGCGATCATCCCGCTGATATATGCGCCAAATGCCCGGTTGGTATTGTTGATCCGGTGTTGGACAGAAACCGGCTCTGACGGATTTTCAATCACCTGCTTCACCTCTTCGTAAACCTCCTTTTCAAATACATTTTTATCCCACGGATCATTTCGTTTTTGCTTTGTATTTATCCCATCAACATTAGAAAGGACGAATGAGAGGTCAAACTTTTTTGCCTTCTCATTTTCTATGACCCGGATAAGGGTTGTATTGCCGATAACCTCTTCCAATGACCGATAGCCGAGCTTCGATAATATCTCACGCACTTCCTGCGCAACGTTTTGCATATAACTCACCACTGCATCCACGCTTCCCTGGTAATGTGTACGCAGCTTTTCATCCTGCGTGGCAATACCGACACTGCATTTATTCAAATGACAAACGCGAAGAATTTTACAGCCGATTGTATTCAGCAATACCGTACCAAAGCCATAAGATTCCGCACCGAGGATTGCAGCTTTCACTACATCCATCCCAGTTTTTAATCCGCCATCGGTTTGCAGCTCAACATACTCCCGAAGCTTGTTTGCCTTCAAAGCATTGTGCGCCTCAACCAACCCAAGCTCCCAAGGGTTACCCGCATATTTAATTGACGACAATTGTGCCGCACCTGTGCCTCCGTCATAGCCTGAGATCGTGATTTTATCGGCATACGCCTTTGCAACCCCAACTGCAATTGTGCCAACACCGGCTGTGCTAACCAGCTTCACACTCACTTTTGCGCTTGGATTCACCTGCTTCAGATCATAAATCAGTTGCGCGAGATCTTCGATCGAATAGATATCATGATGAGGCGGAGGAGAAATAAGTGCAATTCCCGGAATGGTGTGCCGCAAGGTCGCTATAAGCGGGGAAACTTTAGAACCAGGCAACTGACCACCCTCGCCCGGCTTGGCTCCTTGTGCAAGTTTGATTTGAAGCTCATCTGCATTGCGCAAATACGCAGGCGTGACGCCAAACCTGCCTGAAGCAATCTGTTTGATACGGCTGTTACGTTGGGTGCTAAACCTTGCTGCATCTTCCCCACCTTCCCCGCAATTTGACATCCCGCCAATTTGGTTCATTGCTTCCGCAATAGCCTGATGCGCTTCCGGAGAGATAGAACCTAAGCTCATTGCAGCGGAGTTAAATCGCGGAGTGATCTTTTCCAACGGTTCAACTTCATTAATGGGCACCGGTTCCCTGTCAGGGCTTAGCTGTAAAAAATCACGCACCATGTAAAGGCCGCGGTTGTTTATCCTGTCGCTTACCGTCCCATAATCATCCGCGGTTCTGGTTTTTGCGAACTTTCGGATTCCTAACGAAACATCCGGGGAATAGTCGTGGTACTCGCCTTTTGCAGAATATTTATAGAAACTTCCCACCTCGAGCGCGTATTGCCTCTGATACTGCCTACGCGCAAAAACTTTTTGGTGAACATTCAGAATTCTTTCTTCAATATCCCTATAATTCAACCCAGGGACCATTGCGTAGGCCGCAGTGAAACACTCGCTGGTAATCTCCTTGTTCAATCCAATCACATCAAACATGCAACTGTGCTGGTAGCTGTCCATCGCGCAGATGCCCATTTTTGACATGATCTTTAATAAACCGGCATTGAGCGCTTTGTTGATGTTTTTGAGGGCTAACTTTTTTCGTTTGTTTGCCGAACCATTCAATTGGCCAACCTTTCGCTCAACCATCTGCAGCGCTGTTGCATAAAGCAAATAAGGATATACGGCTGTAGCGCCAAACGCAATCATCACTGCGCACGAATGCGCATCATGCACTTCACCGGTCACTGCGATTATTGATGCTTTGCTGCGGATGTTCTTTTTGAGCAGAAAAGAATTCAAAAAGCCCGTTACCATTGGCATCGGGATTACTGCCTCATCCTGCGACAAATTCCTGTCATCCAGAATCACCAGTCTTACACCATCGTTCACAATTGCATCAGCAATGGAATAACCGAGCTTGCGGAGCGACTGGCGCAGATCTTTTTTAAAAGTTGTCGGGAAAATGCGATGGATATAATTAGGATCAAAACGCTCATTGTCGCGTTTGCCAAAAGACAAAATAACATCGAGCTTCTCCTTAGACAGTATCGGACTGTTAAGCTTGATGCCGGAAGCGTTTTCAGGAATTTCCTTCAATACATTACCGCGGGCGCCAATCATCACGCTGGTTGACATGATCAGTTTCTCCC
>CAYOYI010000043.1:3710-12559 GCA_964408105.1 uncultured Chitinophagaceae bacterium
ATTGGATCAATAGGCGGATTCGTGACCTGTGCAAAGCGCTGACGGAAAAAGTCGGTGAAGTTGCGCTGAATGTTGCTGAAGCAAGCCATCGGTGTATCATCGCCCATTGAACCTGTTTCCTCCTTCCCTTCATTTGCCATCGGGTGAATGACGGACTCCACAACTTCATTGGTGAAATTGTGATAGCGCTGAATTTCGGTCAGGTTTTCATACACGTAGTCTGAATGCTCGACAAAATTTTCTTCAACGTGCTCCACAAGGTGAATCTGCCGTTCACTCAGCCATTTGTCATAAGGCTGTGAATCTCTGAGGTAGTTCCTGATATCCTCATTCTTCAAAATGCGCCCATGCCTTGTATCCAGCGCGATCATTTCACCGCTGTTTAATTTCCCCTGTTCTACAATATCACTCTCCGGAATGTCAAGCACACCGAGCTCGCTGGCGATGAGCAGTCGTTCATCTTTTGTGATGATATACTTTGCCGGACGTAATCCGTTACGGTCCATCACGCAGGCAAGATACCTTCCGTCAGTGAAGTTCACGGCTGCCGGCCCATCCCACGCTTCATAAGCTGTTGACATATACTCGTAAAACGCCCTGATCTTTGAGTCCTGCTTTGGAAGGTTCTGCCATGGTGGCGGGAACATACAACGGACTGCCTTGAAAAAATCAAGTCCGTTTGAAATCAGATATTCAAAAACATTATCAACGCTGCCGCTATCGCTCGTTCTTTTCTGCAAAACCGGCAATATTTTTTGCATCTCTTCTTTGGAGAATACCGGACTATCAGGTTCTTCAGAGTTTACACGTGCGTTGTACCGGTTTGCCGCTATAGAATTTATTTCTCCATTATGAGCTATAGTCCGAAATGGTTGAGCGATTGACCATTTAGGTAACGTGTTAGTGGAAAATCTTTGGTGAAAAAGCGAAAATCCTGTCTCAAACAGCGGGTGCTGCAGGTCGGGGTAAAAATCCTTTATATAGGTGGGGATCACTAACCCCTTGTAGCTGATAAGCTTATCGGAAAATGATGCAATGTAAAAGTCCTCGTCTGCGATCAGGGCATTTTCAACCTGCCTCCGTGTAAGGTATAAGAAGGATGTGAATCTCGAAGATGTCATCAGCGAAGAGGGAACAACAAAAGCCTGCGTGATCTGCGGCATGCTAACAAAAGCCTGCACCCCGATCATTTTGGTATTAACGGGTACGTCCCGAAAGAATAGCAGCTTAAGGTCATTAGCTGCACAGATATCTGCAAAAACTTGTTTCTGGTGATCATTCGAGAAAAAGATCATTGCCACGGCATAAATCCCTGGAAGATCAATATCTCTTTCCTTCGCGATGTTCCTCATAAAAGCATCAGGCATGGAGAATAAAAATCCGCAGCCGTCACCGCTTTTGCCGTCAGCAGCGATTGCGCCACGATGCGCCATTCTGCTTAGCGCGGTTATAGCATCATCTGTCAGGCTGCGCGAAGCTTTGTTCCTGAAGTTGGCAATTAGTCCAATGCCACAACTGTCTTTAAATGCTGTAAATAATTCGTGCATTTGTTAGTGAACCATCTTAAAACTTAGCGGAAAAAACTAAGGCAGTAATCCGCAGATGAAGATAACATATTTTGAGTTGCATTTTTTGAAGCATTTCAATTTATTTCCGCACTTTAATCACTTGTTTTACATTTGTTTCACAACTTACTCATTTCGCCAATGTACGATTACATAATTGTTGGTTCCGGGCCGTCAGGAGGTAATCTCGCTTACCATCTTAATAAGTCCGGAGCCAGGTGCCTATTGCTGGAAGCTGGCAAATTTTTCAGGAAAGAGACCTTTCCGAGAAATGAAGCAGACACATCCGCTCAACTTTACTGGGGCGGTGGAATCGAATTCGATGCTGATGCTCACATGGCATTTCTAAGAGCCAGAGTTGTTGGCGGAACATCAATCGTCAACCAGTGCCTGCTCGACCGCTTTGACGACATCGCGTGGGATGACTGGAAAAACAGAAGCGGAGTTGATTTTTTTTCAACGGAGAAAATGGCGCAATACTATGACCGTGTCGAGAATCGCCTGAACCTCCACACCTTCACGACCGATGAAAGAAATAGGAACGCACACTTATTTACCGAAGCATGTGAAAAGCTAAATTATAAGTGGCATTACCTGCGAAAAGGACAACAAGACTGCGCACATGAAAAAGGGAATGATTGCATCGCATGCTTGGGTGGTTGTCATCGCGATTCAAAGCAAAGTTCATTGGTTGGATATGTTCAGAAAGCAGAGAAAGAAGGATTGGAAATCATTACTGAAATAATGGTTGAGAAAATTGAGGTGAATAAAGAAAGAGCAAGAGTGTTTGGAATTAAGAATGGAAAGACGACTGAATATTACTCACGAAACCTTGTTCTTGCAGGAGGTTCGTTCGGCACTACTCAGCTTTTGCTCAAATCCGGTTTCGGAGCCAATCTGCCGGCACTTGGTAAAAATTTTTCTGCTCATCCCCAGTACATGTCGTTTGGAGTTTTCGATGAGCCGGTCAATTCGCACAAAGGATATTTTCAAACCGTAGCTTCAAAAGATCCGGGTTTCAGAAAAAAAGGGTTCAAGCTGGAAAATGTTTTTGCACCCCCGATCTCGATCGGGATGTTGTTTAACGTCTATGGTAAAAAACATCAGGAGATCATGCGCAACTACACAAAAATGTCGTGTATTGAAGTGGCATTAAGGGATGATAATGCAGGTGAGATTAAAATAGATAAAAGGGGGAAACTAATTGTAAGCAAACCGTTAACGGATTCGGACAAAAGAAAACGAGATGAAGGACTTGAAGTGGTAAATAATATTTTAAAAACCAGCGGAGCGAGGGAAATTATTCAGTCACCATATTATTTTGGATTGCATCTCATGGGAGGTTGTGTGATTGGAACTGAAGCATCCAAGTCGGTAGTAAATCCTGAATTCAAGGTGCATGGATACAACAATGTTTTCATTGCCGATTCCAGCATCTACCCTGCCGCACCCGGAATCAACCCATCATTGACAATTATGGCATTATCACAAAAATTGAGTGAGCAACTAACAACGAACTGATTATGGCAAATCTCAGTCCCCGCGCAAAACATGCTCTTTCCAGAATCGGATATATTCTGCTGCCCAAAAATGGCGATTTCCCATCTTTCTCCGAAACCGGTGCAATCGAGCATCTCGATGGATTAACCGAATTTGACCCCGCAGGCGACATCAGCGATTTAAGCATGGTGCTTTCAATTCTTTCCTTTATGCCTGAATTCGTTTTAAAATGGCTGGTGAATAAAATGGAAACATCACAAGATAGTGAAGGGTTTCTGGGACCTATTTTTCGTCAACTTGATTTCGGCTTAAGAGGTTTAATATTTTCCTGTTACTACTCCGGCAAGATGGGCTCCGGCTTCAAGGGCAAAAACCCTTTGGATGTGATTGGTTTTGAGATTAAAAGAGTTGAAGATTAGAATCAAAACACCACTCTCATCAACACCCCATTATGGTCGGAAAGGTCTTTGTATCTCTTGCTCCAACGCTGCTGATATTGCCTGACGTAGCGCTTCATTGATTTCGGCTGAAAGCCATTTCCGCGATAAAGCACGTAATCAATTATTTCCCTGTGCGGTTCACGGCCGGGTTTTGCTTCGTTCATGTCATTAAGCAATTCATCGGCTGTATATTTCAACTCGCCATAAAACTCACCGTCCTCCGCTCCAAGTGTTTTCATCATATCATCATACAATCCATCATTGCGCCCTTTATGTGTATTAAAGTCACCGCTTAAAAACTGGGGCACACCTTCCTTTTTATATTCATCAATTAATCCAAGAATTTCCCGGTACTGATTGCGCTTGATACTATCCGGGCCGCCAGCCTCCAGATGCGTTCCCAGCACCTGAAATACAGTTCCCTGCCACTCAGCCTCAACGAGCAGTGCACCTTTTCGGGCAAGGCAATCTTCTTTCTGACAATCTTTAAAATCAATTTCTCCCAAATGTTTCAACGGAAATTTGCTGAACATCATTACTCCGCTGTTGCCTATAATACTCCCAGGGGTTCTGTTAGCTGGCCCGACCATGTATGGATAAGTGTCTCTTAACCTTCGCTTTAAAATTCTTCTTGACCTGCCATCAAAGGCTTCCTGAAAAACGATAATGTCAATCTGGTCATCAATGAGCTTTTGCGGGATCAGGCGGGATCTACGCATAGGACCTCGGCTTATATTTATCAAAAACCGGGGTAGCATTTGAATATTCCATGCCAGGATTCGTAACTCACGATCGCCTATTTCTTCTTCAGTTCCCTCGTATTTTGCAATGCGCTGAGCAGTTGATTCCTGCACAAAACAGCAAAGCATAACGCAGACAAATAGCACCTGAATAACAACTAATTTCATTGTAAAAGTTGAGCGCGTGAAGTTATGAAAAATGAACCGGCATGAAATGAATGAGCTTAAAAACTCACAATTAATTAAAGAGCAAGCAAAACGCTTAGGCTTCAGTTTTATCGGTATTTCTAAAGCTCAGCCCCTTGAAAAAGAATCAAAACAACTCGAAGAATGGCTCAATAAGAGTATGCAGGGGAAAATGAAATACATGGCCAATCACTTTGACTTAAGAACTAATCCAGCAAAGCTTGTCCCCGGTGCAAAATCTGTGATCTCGCTGATGTACAACTACTACACTGAAAAGAAGCAACCGCCATTATCTCCGAAAATCTCAATATATGCCTATGGGAAAGATTACCATAAAGTACTGAAGCCAAAACTGAAACAACTCCTTCAGTTCATTAATGAAAACATCGGTGAAGTGAACGGAAGGGCATTTGTTGATTCCGGGCCTGTCATGGAAAAAGCCTGGGCAGCAAAAAGCGGTATTGGATGGATGGGAAAAAATACGAACATCATTCATCCTAAAAACGGATCTTACTTTTTTCTTGCCGAGTTGATACTTGATCTGCCGCTTGAGCCTGATGGTCCGATCAAAGATTACTGCGGTTCATGCACGGCTTGTATTGATGCCTGTCCAACGGATGCAATTGTAAAACCCTATGTCGTAGATGGCAGCAAGTGCATTTCTTATTTCACCATTGAGCTAAAGGATGAAGTAATTCCATCAGAAATGAAAGGAAAGTTTAAAGATTGGGCATTCGGTTGTGACATTTGTCAGAAAGTTTGTCCATGGAACAGATTTTCAACTCAGCATGAAGAACCTCTATTTGAACCATCTCCAGAAATGCTGAAAATGTCGAAGAAAGAATGGGAAGAGATCACGGAAGATATTTTTAACAACCTGTTCAAACACTCCCCTCTTAAACGGGCAAAATTTAAAGGAATAAAAAGGAATTTAGATTTCGTGCTTGGTAAAGAGTAATCCAGCACAACTGAATTTTTAATCGTGCTCCTTCTTTCGCGTGGAGGCGAAAATGAATTGCTCCAGAATCGAATTAATCACAGCAAGCACAATACTGAATAGCAGCGCCCACCAAAATCCATCCACCGTAAATCCTGCGATCAATTTTTCAGCAAGCAGGATCATCATCGCATTAATCACCAGTAAAAAAAGTCCAAGCGTTAAGATGGTAAATGGAATGGTGAAAATAATAAGCAGCGGCTTTACCGTAACATTCAGTACCGAAAGCAACAATGCCACAAGTAATGCCCTGAACGGATCAATAATGTCAATGCCTGGCAGAATTTCTGCGGTAAGCACGATGGCAAGCGTATTAATTAAAATTTTGCCTAAGAATTTCATATTAAGATGAGGCAAAGTAAATGATTTTACAGTTGACTCACTGGCTGTTGGCAATTAATAATCGCGGCCGCCTTCCAGAGAAATAATTTAGCCTAAATCATTCGTGTCAATGAGTTTATTTCTTGATGGCAGTTTTTCCTACATGGAATGGGTAGTGGTGCCTGCATTGATATTTATTGCAAGGATCTTTGACGTTTCCATATCAACGCTCCGCATTATGTACACTATAAATGAAAAGCGGGGACTGGCTTCGCTGCTGGGCTTTTTCGAGGTGCTCATCTGGCTTATTGCAGTAAGTCAGGCTTTGCAAAATCTTTCTACTCCTTTTGCCTATATCGCATTTGCCGGAGGATTCGCTACCGGGACTTACGTTGGAATGTTCATTGAGAAAAGGCTGGCTGCAGGCATTGTGCTGATTCGAATAATTACAGTAAAGAAAGACAGCGATGCGCTGGTTAACCATTTGAGAAATCATGGATATTTAGTTACAGCCGTAGATGCAGAAGGGAATGACGGACACGTGAACGTTGTTTTTCTTCCCGCAAAAAGAAAAGAAATTCCTGATCTTGTTGATGTGGTAAAAAAATACAACCCGAACGCACTCTATACAATAGAAAACCTGAGATTTGTCAGTTCGCTGCGAGTCCAACTTGCCCAAATGAAAAGATAAAATCAGCGTTTGTATTATGCTTTTTTACTTTTAGAAAGATTAAACCATAACCATGTATAAACTCTCTGAAAAATTTCCATCAAAGCGGGCATTCATTACAGGCGCTGCATCGGGATTGGGCAGGGAAGTATGCCGTGAGCTTGCAAAGGACAAATGGACAATCGGCATTTGCGATATATCGGAAAAGGGCCTTTATGAAACGGCAGACCTCATAACAAATCAAGGAGGCAAGCCTATTCCATTCATTCTTGATGTTGCAGACCGGATTAAGTATGAACTGGTCGCAAAAGAATTTCTCGCGAAGGCAGGTGGAATCGACTTATTGATGAACAATGCCGGAGTTGGTGACGGAGCCTTGTTTGAAGAATATGGTCTTGATAACTGGGAGTGGATTGTTGGCGTAAATCAAATGAGCGTGATCTATGGATGTCATTATTTTATTCCGGTTATGAAAAAGCAAAAAGGCGGACAGATCATTAACGTTTCCAGCATAGCATCAATGACAAGCGCTCCATTCATGGGCGGATACAATGCCACCAAAGCAGCCGTTAAGGCTATGTCTGAAACCCTTTATGCCGAATTAAAGCAATTCAACATTGGTGTTTCCGTGATGATGCCTTTCTTTTTTCGAACCAACATCACTCAACACGCTCGAGGTAATCAAGGCAGTGGCGAACTGGCATACTACATGGTTCACGGCTCAAAGGTTAACGCAAATGAGGTTGCGGTTAAAACCTTAAAACTGGTAGGGAGAGGTAGGTTTTATGTTCTGCTGCCTAAAGAAGCCAAGCTTTTCAATTGGTGGAAACGTATTTTTCCCATGTCTCTTCTGAATTTAAATGGCAAAATGGCCGGCAGGCAAAAGGAGATGTTGCAGCGCGCGAAAAAGATGTATGATCAGAGGGTTAAAGAAGGTGTTGCAAAACCCAGGTAAGGCCTCATATACTCATTTTTGTAATCCCTGCAATCTATTCTTGATTTTACTCTGAAAATCGCCCTATTTTACCTAATATTAGGGCATGAAACAGTTAGTCCTCTCAGCCATCACGTTTCTGCTCATTTCATTCTCCGCCTTGGCTCAGGTCCCTCAGGGAATTAAGTACCAGGCAGTTGCGCGAGATGAGGCAGGTAATATTCTGATTAATCAGCAAATTACGCTGCGAATCACTATCATTGATAGCGCACAGGCAGGCGCCTCCGTTTATTCCGAGATTCATAAATCAGGAACCAATAAATACGGGCTTTTTACCGCTTCAATCGGACATGGAATTAATCCATCCGGAAACTTCAGCAGCATAAATTGGGCTACCGGGAACAAATGGTTGAAGATCGAAATGGATCCTGTTGGCGGTACAACCTTTTTCCTTTTGGGAATGTCCGAATTGCTCTCTGTTCCTTATGCACTCTATTCAGGTAATGGAGGATCCCAGGGCGGAACGATAAGCAATGTTCAATACGATCCGCAAACAAATGAATTAGTCATCAACGAATCTGGGGCGTCTTTTACAACAACAATTGCCGATGAGGCGGATGATCTTTCAGATAATTCGTTGAATGACCTTTCCGATGTAAACACAACACCTGGAACTAATCAGGTGCTGAAATGGAACGGAACTGAATGGGTAGCAGCCAGCGATGAAACTAATGATCAGAATCTTACGATAACAGGCGGAACTCTGCTATCAATTACCAGTGGGAATACAATTGACTTGTCGCCATTCCTTGATAACACGGACAATCAAGCTATTTCATACGACCCGACAACCCATATTCTTACTTTGCAAAATGGCGGAACGGTTGATCTTACCGGTTTGCTGAATGACGCTGATGCCGATCCTCAGAATGAATTACAGGATCTGGTTTTATCAGGCAATCAGCTCTCCATTACAAACAGTTCAACAACGATCACGTTGCCTTCAAGTACCGGGAACGGAATTGTCAATACGATTGATAACGGCAACGGCACGTTTACTTTCGTTTATTCTGATGGAACAACTTTCACAACATCCGATCTTACAGGACCGCAGGGTGCACAAGGTACTGCAGGACCTGCTGGTGCAGATGGCGCTCAGGGACCATCAGGTCCACAAGGAGTTCAGGGCCCTCAGGGAAATGATGGCGCTATTGGAGCCACGGGACCACAAGGTCCAATTGGCCCACAGGGACCTGCAGGGGCTGCCGGTATTCAAGGACCTGCGGGGAATGATGGTGTTGGAATAATTGGAACAGTGGATAACGGAAACGGAACATTCACAATCAATTTTTCTGACGGATCCTCATTTATTACTTCTAATCTCACCGGGCCGCAAGGACCTCCTGGTGCTGCAGGACCTGCAGGTGCGGATGGCTCACCAGGCCCGGCTGGACCACAGGGTTTAACCGGCCCGCAGGGACCTCAGGGTGATCCGG
>CAYOYI010000043.1:12659-16174 GCA_964408105.1 uncultured Chitinophagaceae bacterium
GGCCCGGCTGGACCACAGGGTTTAACCGGCCCGCAGGGACCTCAGGGTGATCCGGCTACCGATGATCAAATGCTTTTTTTCGATACGCTGACTTACATTCTTTCCATTGATAATGGAAACACAGTTGACTTAAGCTACATCACCAATGGAACTCCGGGACCACAAGGCCCGGCAGGGCCGCAAGGTCCAATTGGGCCCCAAGGAGCACAAGGACCAGCCGGAACTGATGGCATTCAAGGACCTGCAGGGAATGACGGTGTTGGAATAGTAAATACCATTGACAATGGCAACGGAACATTTACCATTAATTATTCTGACGGATCATCTTTCACAACTTCAAACCTGACCGGGCCACAGGGAACACAAGGACTACCGGGAAATGATGGCGTTCAGGGAATACAAGGTCCGCAAGGTGCTCCTGGCCCTGCCGGAGCGCAAGGTCCTGCAGGAAATGATGGCGTTGGAATAACAGGAACCGTTGACAATGGCAACGGAACATTCACCATTAACTTTTCCGATGGAACCTCATACACTACGTCAAATTTAACGGGGCCACAGGGACCGCCAGGGGTGCCTGGGCCCGTTGGTCCCCAAGGTGCGCAAGGCGACCCGGCAACAGACAACCAATCACTTTCTTTTGATTCGCTAACCTTCCTGCTTTCAATTTCAAACGGAAACGCAGTTGATCTCAGCTATATCACAAATGGCACACCCGGTCCGCAAGGTCCTCCCGGTCCACAAGGCATTCCAGGTCCTCAGGGTATTCCTGGGCCTGCAGGAGTTCAGGGACCTTCCGGAAATGATGGAGTTGGGATAACGGGCGCAATTGACAATGGCAACGGAACATTTACCATAAATTTTTCAGACGGAACATCATTTACAACTTCAAACCTTACAGGTCCTCAAGGCCCAACCGGACCACAGGGATTGCAAGGACTTCCGGGGAATGATGGCGCCACCGGAGCAACAGGACCGCAAGGTCCCGCTGGCCCACAGGGTCTAATCGGTCCTATCGGACCACAAGGCTCTCCTGGGAATGATGGTGCTACCGGTCCGCAAGGACCTGCCGGTCCTCAGGGTGCACAGGGCATTCAAGGGCCTCCGGGTAATGACGGACTTCAAGGTCCTCCTGGTCCTACAGGACCACAAGGCGTTGCCGGTCCAATGGGGCCACAAGGCCCTCAGGGCGATCCCGCGACAGATGATCAAACCTTAAGCTTTGATACCACTTCTTACCAGCTTACCATAACAAATGGAAATACTGTTGACCTGAGTTATATTACCAATGGCACGCCCGGACCTCAAGGTCCAAGTGGCAGAAATAGCCTTCTGAAAATAACGTCTGAACCTGCTGGCCTAAACTGCACTACTGGCGGGAACAAGCTGGAAGCAGGAGTTGATTCAAATAATGATGGAGTATTGTCGGCAGGAGAAGTTTCGCAGACATTTTATATCTGCAATGGAGCAACTGGTTCTCAGGGTGTACCTGGACCTCAAGGTCCTCAGGGACAACAAGGCCTAACTGGTGCAACAGGACCTCAGGGCCCAATTGGCGCTACCGGAGCTCAGGGACCTGTTGGACCTACCGGACCACAAGGTCCCGTTGGAGCTACAGGACCAGCAGGACCTCAGGGTACACAAGGCGCTACAGGTCCACAGGGCCCAATTGGACCACAAGGACCAGCCGGAGCACAAGGAGTTGCCGGGAACAAAAGCTTATTAAAATCATCAGTTGAGCCTGCCGGTGCCAATTGCACCACTGGTGGAAGCAAACTTGAAGTTGGTGTTGATTCGAATAATGATGGAATATTAGCAGCAGGAGAGGTTGCTCAAACATTCTTTGTATGTAACGGAGCCTCCGGACCACAAGGCGCAACAGGCCCGCAAGGTCCTTCCGGTGCAACAGGGGCGCAGGGGCCTGCTGGCCCTCAGGGTTCCACTGGCGCCACAGGCGCTCAAGGTCCACAAGGACCGACTGGTCCAACGGGAGCAACCGGCCCACAAGGCCCTCAAGGAGCTGCCGGGCTAAAAAGCCTTTTAACATCTACCAATGAACCTGCCGGTGCCAATTGCGCAACAGGAGGCAAAAGAATTCAGCTGGGTGTTGATGATGATAACGACAACTCTCTTGACCCCGGGGAAATTGATCAAACTTTTTATATCTGCAATGGCGCTGTTGGCGCAACTGGTGCTACCGGGCCGCAAGGTCCTGCTGGTGCTACCGGAGCGCAAGGACCTGCGGGACCACAGGGGCCAACCGGTGCCATTGGGGCAACCGGAGCACAGGGTCCTCAGGGGCCGATCGGTCTCACAGGGGCGACAGGAGCGACTGGCGCTCAAGGCCCACAGGGAACAACTGGACTCAAAAGTCTTCTTAGTTCTAGCAATGAACCTGCTGGCGTAAACTGCGCGACAGGAGGCCGAAGAATTCAAGTTGGTGTAGATGATGACAATGACAATACTCTTGATCCGGGCGAAGTTGACCAGACGTTTTATGTTTGTAACGGAGCCATTGGGGCAACTGGAGCTACAGGCCCGCAAGGCTCAACAGGTGCGACTGGCGCTACCGGACCTCAGGGACCGCAAGGAACAAGCGGGCTTAAAAGTTTACTTTCATCAACCAATGAACCTGCAGGTGCGAATTGTGCTGCTGGCGGTAAAAAAATTGCGCGACAGGAGGCCGAAGAATTCAAGTTGGTGTAGATGATGACAATGATAATACACTTGATCCAGGAGAAGTTGACCAAACGTTTTATGTATGCAATGGAGCGACTGGTGCGACCGGTGCCACTGGAGCAACGGGCGCTCAAGGGCCTCAAGGACCGCAGGGTAATCCTGCAAGCGATGATCAAACATTGTCGTTCAACACAACGACAAACATTCTATCTATTGCAGACGGAAATACCGTTGATTTGAGTTCCCTGGAATATTGGAGAGCTTCCGCTGCAAATATCTATAATACCAATTCAGGCAATGTTGGAATTGGAGTTTCCAATCCCACAACCCGCTTGCATGTGGCAGGCATTGCCTCTGCTGCCTTCACCCCTGTAGCATCTTCAATTCCGCCACCGGAAGCCGGAAGTATTGTTTATGCCGTTAATAATGCAAGCACTACAAATTCTTCTTATGCGATTTACGGGGAAACCCGCTCCATGGACTTCGGTTCAGCCGGTGTTGTTGGTGTGAGCACAGCTGGAAGCCTTAACGAAATTGGCGTTCTGGGTGATTATGATTATTGGGGGGCAGCGCTTCATGGCATAGGTTGGCAGGGTGATTGGATGGTGCCCAATAAGGATTATGGAATTTGGGCCTCAGTAAATTTTGGAACCGGTGTTGCAATGTATGCCAAGAATAACAACACTAACAACGGTGCCTACGCTGTTTATTCAGAAGGAAATCTTACGGTCACCGGAGCTAAAAATGCTTCCGTGCCAACCTCCCTTGGAAATCAATTAATGTATAGTTTGGAAAGTCCTGAAGTGTGGTTTGAGGATTTTGGTCAGGGTAAATTGCAA
>CAYOYI010000044.1:0-16097 GCA_964408105.1 uncultured Chitinophagaceae bacterium
GATTTTTTTGTGCTGCTCGATGCGTGGGAAATGATGCTGATGAAGCAGCTGGAAATGTACGACAGGCTCTTGAATATTTTAAAATTAGAAGCAGAGTATGAATACGAGAAAGAAATCAGGTAAGTCAATACTTATTATGATGATGCTGATTATGGGAGGAATATCTTCCTGTAAAAAAGAGCATGTCAATCACAACCATTCATCCGAACTTAAGCAACATAACAAAGCAGCGTACATCTGCCCAATGAAATGCGAGGGAGATAACGCTTACGATAAACCCGGTCAATGCCCGGTTTGCAACATGAAACTCGAACTGAAAATCAGTGACGTAACTGTTCAGGCTGTTTCACCCGGCAAGCAAGTACTGTCAAGACAGGCAGCGGTGAAACTGCGACAGGATAGCGGCAGTACCATCATTAAAGCGCAGGGATATATTGATATTGACCGAACCCGCAACCAAGTGGTTTCCGCACGTTTTGGAGGACGAATTGAAAAGCTGTATGTGAAGTTCAATTTTCAATCCGTGAAACAAAGTGAAAAATTAATGGAGTTGTACAGCCCCACGTTGTTGACGGTTCAGGAAGAACATCTGTTACTGATAAAGTCGGGCGCAGAAAGTTCACTGGTAGAGAAATCGAAAGAGCGGCTTCGCTTGCTTGGTATTACTGAAAACCAAATCGCACAACTTGAAAAAAGCAAGACAACAACTTCTACTGTAACCGTTTTCAGCCCATCTAACGGTTTTGTTTTCTTCGACACTCAATCAGCGGATAACATCGAATCAACTGGAAGCGTACCTGCAATGAACGGTATGGTCATGACACAAAACACTAATAATGAAAAGACATTCAGCGCATCAATTTCACAAATCCGCGAGGGAATGTATGTAAATGAAGGGCAACCACTTTTCATCGTGAATGACTTGCAGCAGGTGTGGGCTTTGGTTTCAGTGCCAAGCGATCAGCTTGCTCATATTCATGAGAACCAATCAGTCGAAATTATCTCCGAAAGCAATCCATCGCAAACCTTAGATGGGAAAGTTGCTTTAATTGAAAAAGTATTTGAGGAAAGCAACCAGCGATTTGTAAGGGTTAGAGTGATTCTGTCTAACTCCGATAAGTCATTAAAAATAAATTCACTTGTGACTGCACACATTTCATTGAGCGGCAGCAACAGCCTGTTCGTTCCCGAATCAGCCGTTTACAAAACCGGACTAAATAGTTATGTATGGGTTAAAACGGACACCACCGAAAGCGGCACAGGAATCTTTCAACTAAGGAAAGTGATTGCAGGAATAAACAATAATGGAATGATTTTCATAACAAATGGTCTGTCACCGGGTGAGGAAATTGCAAAGGAAGCTGGATTTATGACTGACAGCGAAACTTTTCTAAATGCGAACTGACATGAAGCAATTTGTTTTTTCAATTGCAATCTTTTCAATGCTGTTGCTTGCCGCTTGCAAGAACGGGCACGAAAACCATGACACGATTTCCGATAGCTATTACACTTGTCCCATGCACCCAACAGTAATCAGTAGCACACCCGGCTCCTGCCCGGTATGCAACATGTCCTTGGTAAAAGTTGAGAAGAAAGCAAACGAACACGCTGGCCATCAAGGCAATTTTATTACAATTGACAAGCACAAGCAGCAATTGGCCGGTATCAAAACCGATACTGTTAAGCTGCGAATGATTCATCCAGCTTCTTCCATCGTGGGC
Source organism: uncultured Chitinophagaceae bacterium (assembly GCA_964408105.1). Lineage (GTDB taxonomy): Bacteria > Bacteroidota > Bacteroidia > Chitinophagales > CAIOSU01 > BPHB01. The sequence continues at coordinate 1,722 of CAYOYI010000044.1, forward strand.
ACGGTTGCGATTGACGAAGAACAAGTAAAAACCATCAGCAGCAGGGTAAAGGGTAGGATTGATAAACTAAATGTGAAAGTATCAGGCGTTTACCTGCAAAGCGGAAGCCCGTTATACAGCATTTACAGCGAACAATTAATTGCCGATGAAAAAGAGTATTTGGTTTTACTCGAAAAAACAAAATCGGCAAGCGCATCCAATTTTGCTATTGAAATGTTGCATGCCTCAAAGAAAAAACTATCGCTATGGGGATTAACAGAAAATCAAATTTCGGAATTGAAATCATCCGGTAAACCCAGTGCATTGATTACATTTAATGCGGCTGAATCCGGTTATGTAAGCGAAGTAAAAATTACAGAAGGCATGTACGTGGATGAAGGAACCCCGCTCTTAAAAATCACTTCACTGAAGCAAGTGTGGGTAGAGGCGCAAGTATATTCAAACGAACTATCGAAAGCAGATAACAAATCGTTTCTGATTTACTCAGAAAGTAATCCTGATGAAGTTTATAGCGGTACGCTTGTTTACAATAATCCTTCTATTGAACAAGGTCGCAGAGTGCAACTGTTGCGGATTCGGACGGATAACCTGCATGGAAAGCTCATTCCCGGCATGATGGTAATGGTAAGCGCGCAACAAATAACACAACCCGTTTTGGCGGTTCCGAAATCAGCCGTTTTGTTAGAGAAGATGAAAACTGTTTGGATATGGACGCATAACAACACCTTTGAGCAACGCATGGTGGAAACTGGAAATGAAAACAAGCATTGGATAGAGATTTCCTCGGGATTAGAAGTGGGAGATCTTGTGGTTACAGAAGGCGCCTATTTGTTGAATAGCGAATTGGTTTTACAAAAAGGGGCGAATATGAAACACAATCATTGATAAATATGATAAACATCATTGGCTGTAGACCACTTTTATTTTACTTTAGCTTCAAACCAAAACGTTAATTCCGTGAGAATCAACCATCAACAATTGTATGAGCGACTGGGCAATCTTTTTTACGCTATCGCAGCCGCAGATCATAGTGTGCGCAAAACCGAGGAGGAAAGTTTAAAAGAAAAGATCAATTCCATTTGGGTGCCCATGGAAAACTCCACAGATCAGTTCGGGACTGATAGGGCACACTATATTTTTATTTCGTTTGATTACCTCCATGCTGAAAATGCAGACCCCGAAGCATCCTTCAAGCAATTTGAAGATTTTTATCGCCATCATTCAGCCATCATGGATGATGATGTTAAAAAAAGGATCCTGCAAACCGCTGAGGCAATTGCTGATTCTTTTTCCCGTGTAAACAAAACAGAACTGGTCTATTTGGATCGCCTCAGGAAGTTACTGGACGAATGACGGATATAGCAGGCTTTGTAGTGTGTGCTGCTTTAATTTTTATCAGCGGCAAACGCCTGTCCGTTTATGGAGATCAAATAGCCGATATCACCGGCATGGCAAAAGGATGGATCGGCCTCATTCTTATGGCCACTGTCACTTCGCTGCCGGAGCTGTTCGTTGGAATAAGTTCTGCGGGAGTCGTTAAATCACCCGACCTTGCAGTCGGAGACATTTTAGGAAGCTGTGCCTTTAATCTTGCCATTCTCTCCCTGCTCGATTGGTTCAGCCCTTCTCCTTTATCGAACAGAGCTTCCATAGGTCATATCTTACCGGGCATATTGGGGATCATGCTGCTTTCACTCGTTGGGTTGGGCCTCTTTCTTCCACAGAATATCATTATACTGAAATGGGTGGGATTGCTGAGCGTTATTTTCATTGCGGTTTATCTGCTCTCGATCAGAATTCTTTTTAGCTACCAGCAAAGAGAAAACAAGAATAACAACTTGAGTAAGCGCCATTCGGAAGCATCACATGGCCAAAGCTTAAGGAAGATCGGGTGGCTATATTTCTTAAATGCGCTTGTGGTTATCGCTGCTGCTTTATTCCTCCCGCATTTTGCGGAAGGCATTGCTGCGATGACCGGTATGGGTGAATCTTTTGTGGGCACATTATTTCTTGCTGCCTCTACTTCGCTGCCTGAAGTTGCGGTTTCTATAACGGCATTGCGAATAGGCTCTGTTGATATGGCGGTTGGAAATCTTTTTGGCAGCAATATCTTCAACATTCTCATCCTGTCAATTGATGACATTTTCTATACCAGCGGAAATCTTTTGAAGGATGCTTCGCAAAACAACATTACTTCAGTATTCACTGCAATCATAATGACAGCGATCGCGATTGCAGGCTTGATTTACCGGCCGGAGAAAAAGCCCTTTCTGCTGGCTTGGGACGCTTTAATGATCCTGCTGGTTTACATCGGTAATTTGATTTTGCTTTACTACCTCTCTAACTGAAAACGATGTCCTGGCATCAGAGTACCAAAGAAAAAATTTTCGAAGCACTTAAAACTACAATTCAGGGAATTGATGAAAAGGAGGCCGGCATTCGGTTACAGAAGCTTGGGCAAAACGTTATCGAGTCACATGCAGAGCGCAGTCTCTGGTCGGTTTTTATCGCTCAGTTCAAAAGCCTTATTGTTTACCTGCTTATCGCAGCTACGGTGATCTCTTTCATATTTGGTGATTACACCGAAGGAATTGCCATTCTGATTGTGATCCTGATCAATGCGGCAATAGGATTCGTTATGGAAAGGCAAGCCTTACAGTCCATGAAGGCGTTGAAGAAGCTTGACCGTGTTCTGGCAAAAGTCATTCGCAAAGGTGAATTAAAAGAAATCCCGTCCGAAGAAATTGTTCCTGGTGATATATTATTTATTGAAGCCGGTGATATTATTTCCGCTGACGCAAGGCTTGCGGAAGTAAATCAATTGTCTATTGATGAATCCCCATTAACCGGAGAATCGTTGCCGGTTGATAAGCTGACTGCTCAGCTACCCGAAGATACATCTCTCGCGGAGCGAAACAACATGATCTATAAAGGAACGGCTGTGACAAGAGGAAATGGAAAAGCCGTTGTTGTAGCAACGGGAATGAAAACAGAACTAGGTCAGATCTCAAGGCTGGTACAGGCTGCGGGCAAAGAGGAAATACCGTTAAATGTTAAGCTGGAGTCTTTCAGCAGAAAATTAGTGTGGCTGACCATTGCCATTGCTATTCCATTTTTAGTTGTCGGGATGCTGGAAGGCCGTGACCTCTATCTTATGATCGAAACAGCTATAGCACTGGCGGTGGCCGCGATCCCGGAGGGGCTTCCAATTGTGGCTACTATCGCCCTGGCAAGGGGAATGCTTAAGCTGGCACATCACAATGTCATTGTAAAAAAACTGGCGGCTGTAGAAACGCTGGGAGAGACCAATGTGATCTTTACAGATAAAACCGGCACACTCACTGAGAACAAGTTGGTTGTCAACACTGTTTATGTTCCGGAAAATATCATGGAGATAAAGTGGAACGACCACCAATCCAATATTGATTTTGTTCCCACACTGAATTTAGAAGAGCATCAGGAGAATATTAAACGGCTGGTTGAAGTGGCGGTGCTGTGTAACAACGCCACTTATGACAATCATGAAAAGTCTGTCGGTGACCCGATCGAGATAGCGCTGTTAAAAATGGCAGAATACTATAAGGAGGGATTACCGGCAGAGTTGCGAAAAAACAATGCGCGTATCCGTGAGCAGCCTTTTGATTCCGATACCAAAGTGATGGGGACATTGCATAATACGAATTCCGGGTATTTGGTTGCAGCAAAAGGAGCCACCGAGGAATTGCTTCAACTGTGCTCTCATGTTTTGATCGGGGGAGAGATTCACCCGCTTAGCGACAAAGAAAAGCATAGCTGGCATGAAAAAACAAATGAGCTCGCAGTGGACGGATTGCGTGTTCTTGCATTTGCGTGGAAAAAAACGGATGAACCGGAAAAGAACTTCATGTCCAATCTGGTCTTTACCGGACTGCTTGGATTCCTTGATCCGGCACGTGCCGATGTTCCTGATTCTATTAAGGAGTGCAAGCAAGCCGGAATAAAAGTAATTATGGTGACCGGGGATCATCCGGCTACGGCAAGAAATATTTCCTTGAAGATCGGCCTTATTTCACAGGAGCATGAGCAGGTGGTACATGGTAAGAACATCAGGTCAATAAGCAATGCAGATGCCGGCACAAAAAAGGAGCTTGAGAAAACCACAGTGTTCTCAAGAGTGACCCCAAAACAAAAACTGGAGCTGGTGCAGCTCTATCAGAATGAAGGATTCATAGTGGGCATGACCGGTGATGGAGTGAATGATGCCCCGGCACTCAAAAAAGCGAATATCGGTATTGCAATGGGCATCAGGGGCACACAAGTGGCGCGGGAAGCGGCAGATATTGTTTTGCAGGATGATGCTTTCCCGTCCATTGTGAAAGCTATCAAACAGGGTCGTGTCATCTTTAACAACATCAAGACATTTATCATTTACCTGCTCTCCTGCAATTTGAGTGAAATCTTCGTGGTGTCGCTCGCGGCTTTTGCAAACCTCGCATTACCGCTTCAGCCTTTGCAGATCTTGTTTTTGAATATCGTGACGGATGTGTTTCCAGCGCTGGCGCTTGGCATGGGCGAGGGTAATCCTTCCATCATGCAAAAGCCTCCGCGGGATCCGAAGGAACCCCTGCTGACAAGAAAAAACTGGATGTCAATAAGTGTTTACTCGATTGTAATGACGGCATCCGTTTTTTCCGTTTTTTTATATAGTCATTATTATAAAGAAGTCAGTGACGTGATATCGAACAACATCGCATTCCTTTCACTTGCGTTCGCGCAGTTGATCCATCCGCTAAACATGATCTCGGCCAGGGAAAATTTATTTAGAAACGACATCACCCGAAACCCGCATTTATGGATGGCGGTTATATTTTGCACCGCAATTATCATTACTGTCTTTTACATTCCATACACAAAGGAAATTCTATCACTGCATACTCTCGATGCAGCATCATGGGTATTGGTAGGCATTGGAAGTGTGACACCTCTAATAATCGTTCAGATTTTGAAAAGGCTTAGGATAGTCGCCTGAATCACCAGAAAGCAGCAATCCGCTCAATTGTCCAGAACATAGCCAGTGAGCCGATCGCATAAGGAGGGATTTTGTAAATCCATCCCGGAAGTCGCGAAAGGAATCGTCCGATTATAAGCAGAATGGAAAGTACTGTTCCGATAAACAGAATTTGTCCAGCTTCCACACCGACATTAAAAAAGAAAAGCGCAGAGGCTATACTGTTTTGAGGAAGACCTGTTTCGCTAAGCGCACCTGCAAAGCCAAATCCATGCAGTAAGCCAAAAATGAAAGCCACTATCCACGGCTTTTGAACCGCCATGTCATTTCTTGAAGTCTTCAGCGCTTCATATGCCACGAACACAATGCTTAACGAGATCACCGCCTCTACCGGTGGTCCGGGAATATTTACGACACCTAGCGAAGCCATTGCAAGCGTGATGCTGTGTGCAATGGTGAAGGCAGTTACAGTTGCAAGAATCCGCCATTTACCGGACGTAATAAGCAGCAGCCCGAGCACGAACAGCAAGTGATCAATTCCAAACAGAATGTGGTCAACACCTAAGCTAAAATACGTTTTAACCACTTCCGAAAACGAAGGTTCTTTTAAAATAGTGACCTCAGGATTTCCCGCTTTCACTAATGCGGTCTGAATATTTCCGTTCAGCAATTCTATCCGCACCAGCGCATCGGTCAATGTCCCTTTCATTCCGCTGATGATCAGTTTTTTCCCTTCAAGTCTTTCACTGCAGATCACGCTCCAGCTATCCAGAAATGCTTCGTTTGTTTTAATTCGCCTGAAATCTTTTGTGGAGTCGCAGCCTTCTGGCAAAACAACTTCAACGTTCAAGCGATAGTCACCCTGAGCGGGAACCTTTAGCTTAAACTGGTATTCAAGTGGCTCATTTTGCTTTACTTCCAAATAAATCGGACGCACTTCGTGAGCATAAGTATGAATTACCAGAAGTAAAAAGAAAACAGAAAGTATCTTTTTCACTTTTCAGAATTTGTATTTTCCTTCCATTGATCCCACTGCACTTCGATATTATAGCTCTCTCTCATTACTTTCAATTTATCTTCCCGTAATTTTTGCTTTTCATCCTCAGTCCAATCTTCCTCGACTTCTGATTTCACAGATTCAAACTCAGGAATGGATGCCGATCCAATTCCGTAAATGTTTATTAAATGATAACCCAGACCGGATTGTAAGGGGCCCTGCCATTCCGTGAGTTTTACTTCTTTCAATTGCTCGCTGAATCCTTCACCGAGCATTCTGTCTATCTCATCGCGTGTCAGTTCCTTGTTGTCAAAAGGAATCGAAGTTTGGTCGCCAAGTGTTTTCCATTGAGCAATATCTGTGACGGTGATAGTTGATTTCAATTCCAGCGCCTTGTCCTTGCTTTCTGCGCCACCCAGAAAAACAATCTGATAAAATGAATATCTCTGCGCCTCCCGGTATTGTTCCTTTTTTTGCTCGAAATATTTTTTCAATTCCTCTTCCGTTGGTGCCTCAGCTACCAGATCATCTGTAATAATGAAATCTAATTTCTGTGCCAGCCTTCTGCGCACGATCTTATCATCTTCTTCTAACCTAAGTTTCAGTGCTTCACGATATAAAACTTCTTCCTCCACGTGGTCTTCGATTATTGATTTCAACTCTTCATCGGTTGGAGGCTTATTCCACTTTTGCATCCACAAGATTGTAAGGTCTTCAATTTGTCCTTCGGAAATGGTGATTTCGTTTTCTGCGGGATTATCCTTATTGAGGAGAGCATATACCGCAAAGAGCAGCATGCCCGCTATAAGAAAATGAAATAAAGGCTCTCTGAAAATTTTCTTCAGCAACACTCAATTACTCAGGTGTGTACCAAATTGGTGATGACCACGCACGTTCACGAACTACCAGTTCGGCTTCTGCAGGATATGATATTCCGTAACGAATCTGATCCCACAACCGCCAGCTTGCGGTCGGCACTTCGAGCACGCGAACATAATAGAATGCTCTTGCATCTTTATCGAACTCGGGGTCCTTCCAAACCACTTTCAATTCCGCATCACCTTTGTCTTCGGACCATTCTCCTGTCTGCATATTCACAGCTGCGCCATTGTCAGGCGCTTTGCCATCCGTGGTAAGTTGGCGGTTATCTGAAAGGGCGACATTGAAAATCTTTTCCTCCAGTTTCCCATCCTTATACCATCCTTTGATGATTTGAATCCGATCGAGATTTGCACCGTCCGGATCTTTCAATGCCCAAATGACGAATTCTGGAACCTGCCCATCCATCTTCAGCATATCGCCTCCCATCGGAACGCCTTTCGCATAACCATCTTTTACCAGTTCATCATAAGAATCATACTGCTCTTTAAAACCATAGCCGCAAAAAAAGCGAACTTGAATGCGATTGCCGCTGGTGGAGTATGTTTCTTTTCTTTTCAGCGCATCATAAATATGCCCTCGTGTGTTCGCTTCTGCCCACACAGCCACCAAACCACCCGGATTCAGGGCATCATAAACTTTCTGTGCAGGGTCAAGCATCCAGTTTTCACGTCTTCTTCCTTCCGGGAAAAAATCAATTATGGTTTTATTGCCTACATATTCATCGTTCTCCTCTGAATTGCCGGGGGTTCCATTGTGGGTGTCAGTACTACCTATCATTCCATATTTAAAAGGATTCACGCCCAGTTTTGCTTCATACTCTAGTCCTTTTTTCAGCGCATAGCGGGCGTAATTGCTTTCCTTGGGAGTAAACATCGTGTGATTTTCAAATCCAGCGAACTCGTCATTTTTCCAAAACACCGCTGACACTTCAGAATTACCTTTCACCTGGTGCATTTCAAGAATCGGTTCAAAATTTTGCCTGAGTTTTGCGTAGTCCCGATTGATGGGGTTCCCGCGAGGATCGTTATCGGTGAAGGTGCCTCCATTGGAAAGATTTGTATTATGCGGAATCGCCATCACCGTGGCTCCTTTGTTTGTGATCTCCTGCAGCCACATCCACAATTCTTCCTCATTTCGTAATTCTAAAGAGCTCATTGGATAATCAGGCACCACCATGTCGCGGAAAATAATATTGCGATGCAAATGATTCAGCTCTCCCCCGGTATGTGTCCACTCATACCCCGCAAGGGTTGTGAACTTGCCGGGTTGGTAATGCTTCTCTGCAGCATCAAGCACGACTCCCCACGCGCTCTTTGTTGTTTCATAGCCCTTAAAGAACCCCGGATGCTCGCGCGTTCCTTTACCAACTTTTTTAAAAACACGGTTTACCAGCTTCCGCTGCTTGCTTGTGTCCAAACCCAAATCGTTATCGCTTTTATGTATGGAGCGTAAGTACTTTGCCACAAACCCGTTATATCCATCTACTCCGGGAGTTGTGATTGAATACATTTCTCCAAGCAATTCAGAATGATCCGTTACCGCAGTGAAATCCAGCGGAGTTCTGATCTTTACTTTTTTACCGAAAAGTTCGATCGTTTCACCTTTTGCAAAACGATAAGCCTCATCAGGGCTTGTTAGTGTTCCTCCAAGATATGCATCAGCAGACAACGCGGTATGAACATGAAGATCACCAAAGTAAAGGTTGCGGTGTTTATTAGTCGTAACGTTTTCATTAGCCTGCTTGGGAAGGGTCGCTTTATCACTGATGAGATTTAGTACATCTGCAGGATCATATTTCTTTTTGCAGGAAAAGAAAAAAACAAAAGCCCCCACGGTTAATCCTGCAATAAAAAAAAATGCACCCTTTATTTTCATGTCGTGCTGATCAAATTTCTGCTAAGGTCATTCTTTTCAGGTAGGAAACCAATTTGAAAACAATTTTTTAAGGAATGGATCACGCAGCTACCTTTCTGTACCTCCAAGTGGCTAATCCAAGAATTCCCAATGCACCAATAACCATGGCAAATATGTGCGTATGGATATCCTTGAAGCCGGCCCCTTTAAGCATCACCATGCGCATCACTGAAACGAAATAGGCAAGCGGATTGATTTTAGTTAGTAACTGTGCCCAATGCGGCATGGCTTCAACTGGCGTAAATAAGCCGCTCATAAGGATAAAGATCACCATGAAGAAGTACGAAAGAAACATCGCTTGTTGCTGTGTGTTTGCGACAGTGGAAAAGAACAAGCCTATTCCAAGAATCAGCAACATATAAACTGAAGAAAAAAGGTAGATGAGCCAGATGCTGCCTACAATGGGAATATCAAAAATTAACCTTCCAAGCAGCAATCCGAAACCAAGTTCTCCGAGGCCAATGAACCAAAACGGCAGCAACTTTCCAATAATGAATTGATATTTGCGAATCGGTGTGACATTAAGCTGCTCAATAGTACCGATCTCCTTCTCTCTCACAATATTCATTCCGGCCAGAAACAAGCCGATCATGGTAACCAGCATCACCAGTATGCCAGGCACCATAAAGGTGTAATAATTCATATCCGGATTGAACCAGAAAGAAACAGTAGATGTGATGGTTGTGGGCAAGTCAAATGACTTCTTACCTACCCAATCAGATACTATGTGCTTGTTGAAGTCTGCAATGATAAATTGCGCATAAGCAAAACTCACGGATGCAGCAGCACCATCTATAGCATTTATCAGAAGTTGCACCTTTGCCTTGCTGTTCGTGATGAGATCTTTCTCAAAATGCTGCGGGATACGAAGCACCAACCCTGATTTATCACGAATAAAACCCTCCTCTGCTTTTGCATTCGAATGCGAATAATCTACAATATCAAAATAAGGTGAGCCGGAGAATTTTGAAATAAGCCCGCGGGAGGTTGAAGTCTGGTCAAAATCCATAACATGCACTTTCAGATGGCGTATCTCATAGCTTGCGGCATTCACCAATACCAGCATCTGAATAATGGGCATGAAAAAAATGATCGGAATATTGAACTTATTTCGGAATATCTGCCGGAACTCTTTGCGCAATATGATGAAGATATTTCTCACGTCATTTTCAGTTTAAACCTTCTGGAACTAATGAAAATGAAAAATGCGGCCATGCCTGCGAGTATCAATGTCTCCTGCCATAAATAAGAAAACTCAGCACCCTTCAACATAATGTTCTTTATGATTCTTAGGAACCATTTTGCAGGTACAATATTGGAAAGCAGTTGCAATGGCCATGGCATACTGGAGATAGGGAAAATAAATCCCGATAGAATGATGGTCGGCAACATCAAACCCATCAGCGACATCATCATAGCAACTTGTTGGGTTGCCGCTATTGTAGAAATCAGTATTCCCAGAGAGAGAGCTGTAATAATGAAAAGCATTCCCTCCGCCAGCAGTAATACCACACTTCCCTTTATCGGAACACCAAAAACGAACTTGCCGAGAGCGAGTACCACAATTGTGTTCGTGAAAGCAAGGAAAAAATATGGCGTTACCTTTCCCAGTATTACCTGAATAGGGTTTAATGGTGAAACCATTAGTACCTCCATGGTACCAAGCTCTTTCTCACGAGCAATAGAAATAGAGGTCATTAATGCAGAGACCAGCATCAATATCACAACGATCACTCCGGGAACGAACATGAATACGCCTTTCATTTCAGGATTATATACCATCTTCACTTCGGGTGTTATCTGCATGGGCATGGTCTTGCCGATATTCAACGTTTGTTGATAGGAGAAGATAATTGCCTGAGTATAATTAACAATTGTATTTGCTGTATTCGGATCGGTAGCATCTGCCAAAATTTGAATATTGGCGGTGCCGTCACGACCCAGCTGCTCAGCAAAGTTTTCTCCAAAAACCACTACCTCCTTGATCTTTCCTTTTTGAAAAGATGGCAGGATCTCATCTTCGTTTAACAGGTTTTCATACAACAAAAAATATCCTGAAGACAAAAGCTTATCAGTGATAGCAGTTGTAACATTATCACGCGAGTGGTCGAGTATGCTAATTGGAGCGTCTTTTATCTCATTGGTGATCGCGAAACCAAAAAGCATTACCTGGGCGATCGGCATTCCGAAAAGAATGAGCAGTGTTCGCTTATCACGGAAGATGTGATAAAATTCTTTTCTCAAAAAACCTATGAACCGTTTCATACTTTATTGAACCGCCTGCGGCCTGGCAAGCTGCAGGAATACTTCGTTCATGCTTTTCACTTTGAAGTCCCTTTTTAAATTTTCAGGCGTATCCAGTGCACCAATCTTTCCGTCAACCATGATTGAAACGCGGTCACAATATTCTGCTTCATCCATATAGTGCGTGGTCACGAAGATGGTCACTCCCCTGTCAGCGGCTTTATAGATTAATTCCCAAAACTGCCTGCGCGTGATAGGATCAACACCTCCGGTGGGTTCATCCAAAAAAACAATTCCGGGATCGTGAATAATGGCAACTGAGAATGCAAGCTTCTGCTTCCAGCCAAGGGGCAGCGATTTCAGCAAAGTATTTTTGACAGAACCCAAAGCAAGTTCTTCAACCAACATCTCTGTCTTCTGCTTCAGCACCGAATTCTTCAAACCATATATGCCGCCATAGAATTGGATATTCTCAACTACCGAGAGGTCCTCATAAAGCGAAAACCGCTGGCTCATGTAGCCTATGCTGCGCTTTATTTTTTCAGCTTCGGTATAAACATCATACCCTGCAACACTGGCAGTACCGCTTGTAGGGCCAAGCAATCCCGAAAGCATCTTCATGGCAGTGGTCTTCCCTGCTCCATTCGCACCAAGAAAACCGAATATCTCACCCTTTTTCACATCAAATGTGATTGCGTTCACCGCAATGAAGTCACCGAATTTCCTGGTCAAGTTTTCTGCTTTGATTACTGGATCCATGATTACCGGGCTAAACCTCCTTCTGCATCAACTCGATAAAACAGTCTTCAATGTCTGCCTTTATCCTTTCTACTCTGATGCCATCGTGTCCGCGCATTTTTAAATACTCCTCAATTTCCTTTCCGTTCATTTCCTGCCGCTTGTCTATGTAATGGAGGCTGTCTCCAAAAGGATAAACTCTTTCAGTAAACTCAAACTGCTCCATTTGTTTCAATACATGATATTCCTTTCCTCCCCGCAACGCAAATAGTTGTTTGTCAAATGAATTCACTATCGCTTCCGGAGTATCAATGCTCATTATCTTTCCGTCCTGTATTAATGCAACACGATCGCATAATGCGGCTTCGTCCATGTAAGGTGTTGAAACCAAAATCGTGATGTTCTTGGCCTTCAAACTCTTAAGCATTTCCCAGAATTCCCTGCGCGAGACCGCATCAACACCCGTTGTCGGTTCATCAAGAAAAAGCACTTTAGGCTTATGGATCAACGCGCATGATAATGCCAGCTTTTGTTTCATACCACCCGATAACTGACCTGCCAATCTTTTCTTAAAAGGTTCTATGTGACTGTAAATGTCCTTGACGAGATCGTAGTTATCCTTGATAGTTGTTCCGAAGACCGTAGCAAAAAAATCCAGGTTCTCTTCAACACTTAAATCCTGATAAAGTGAAAAGCGTCCGGGCATGTAACCCACGATCTTGCGTATTTCCTTGTACTTGCTGACATCAAATCCTTCCACGTTTGCCGTGCCTGAATCTTGAGAAAGGACAGTTGTAAGAATCCTGAACAAGGTGGTTTTGCCTGCACCATCCGGACCGATAAAGCCAAAGAGCTCGCCATCCTCAACGTTGAATGAAATGTCATCCAATGCTTTTACACTGCCGTAGCTTTTACTCAGATTCTTTACTGTGACGCTTGACACCGAATTAGTTTTTATTCAACTCAATTTCTCCGGGCATTCCAATTTTCAACCTGCCGTCATTCTTCACTTTTACTTTTACCGCATAAACCAGATTCACACGTTCTTCCCTTGTTTGAATTGTTTTAGGCGTGAATTCTGCTTCGCTCGCAATCCATGAAACAGTACCGCCTAAAGTGTCCATGGAGCTTTCAGTGTTATCAATTAAAATTTTCACCTCCTCACCGATTTTAACTTCAGGAAGCTGTGTTCCGCTGACATAAACCCGAAGGGTCATGGTATCCAGATTGGCAATCTTATACAGCGGCCTGCCCATAGCGGTCAGTTCAAATTGCTCAGTATACTTAACGAGTACCGTTCCGTCCACATAGTTTTTAATGATGCTTTTTTGGATTTGGTCCTCTAGTTGTTCCCTTTGGCTGTCAATGGATTCAATCTCGCTCATCACAGTAGCATTTTGTGTTTGAATTGCTTTTATCTGTGCATCAACTACATCCAGCTGTGCATTAAGGTCATCCAGCTGCTTTTGCGTTGCTGCTTGCTGATCTACCAATTTTTCAAAGCGGGCTTTCTCTCTCAAGCCGGCTTCCTTTTGCTGCTTGAGTACATCAATCTGTGCAACGATGTTTCCTGTTTTAGAAGCTATGCTCTTTCTTCCGGCTATCAATTGCAGTTTTTTCAAATAGAGTTGTGTGGTATCGATGTATCCCACAATCTCACCGGCCTTTAATTGCTGGCCTTCCTCGACTTTAAATTCCATGATCTGCCCATTTCCACTGGCCGAAACAATCATCTCGGTAGCTTCAAAATTTCCATAAGCATCGGAGGTATTGCCATTGCCATTACAAGATGATAAAGCCACGCCCGCTGTAATTAGCAAGTACCATGAAATCATACTTTGTTTTTTTACCCAAGCCGGAAAGCTTGATAAAGTCTGAAGGAGTTTTTTTGAATTCATTATCTACGATTTATTTTCCTTTCATTAATAAATATTCGGCTTTTGCCTGTTCAAGTTGAATCTCATGCGTTTTGAGATTAAGCTTTGCGAGTTGTTCAGCATTTAGCTCTGTAACATAATCCGTAGCAGTCACGACTCCGTTCTCTAACTGAGCCGAAGAAGAAGCAGTTATTTTTTCACGCAAACCAATAATTTCTTTGTCGGAAACCAATTGCTGCTGCAGACTGGTAATGGTTGAACGCTGCTTCATTAATGCGATACGTGTGTTAAGGTCAAACACTTCCTGTTGGGTGCTGACGATATCCTTATTGATGTTAATAATCTGCCGGCTGTATTTTTCGGCATTCCAGTGCCATGGATCCCAGGTGAGTTTTACACCGGCCATGTAAAACGGCTTCACGGCATCATCAAGCAGGTTGAGCCCGGGGCGGCCCACCCCACCCTGAAAAAAACCACCCAGCTTAGGGAGTTGTCTTGCCAGTATGGTTCTGCGCTGTGCTTCTAATGTTTGCTGCTGTAACTGGAATAACAAAAATTCCGGCCTGCCGCTCAGATCGTAATCAGCGCTGAAATCGGATTGCGGCAACCTGAAAATGGTTGATTCATTTATCTCCAATGCAATCAATTCCGCCAGGATTTCAAAGGCGGCAGCTTTGTTTTGTTCGATTACCTCTTGCTGCTGTTTTACTTTTATGAGTTCTGCCTTCAAAACATCT
>CAYOYI010000045.1:0-15461 GCA_964408105.1 uncultured Chitinophagaceae bacterium
AGATCGTTTTGCTTTGCCGTCTCTTTAATAAAAAAGTTGAGATAACCTATGAGAACGAAAGGCAGGAGATGAAAACCATCATTGCCAAGGTGTGGCTCACCACTTGTAAGAATATCGTGCTTAAGGAAGGAGTATCAATTCCGACTGAGAGCATCAAAGCTGTAAAAATTCTGTAGCTCCTTACTACCAGCTGCTTCTATTAACAGGCTAAAGCTAAATCGCAACTTAAGGACTGGGTTATATATCTGCATGTTGTATCTTTTATCAATTTTGAAACTTCATGATTCACTTATTTTGCAAGATACCAAGATACATGCAACTTTATAGAAGAATGAAATTTATTCTGAAAGAAAAAATCTGAAATTGAAAAGTTATCCCCGAAAATACGCTATAGGTATTTACATCATATTTCTGGTTTTTTTACAGGAAGTTATTTTAAGAATTCTTTTTCCGGTTCCCGAACTAAAGACTTTTGACAGAGTAAACTATGTACAATTAGGCGCCAGCGACAAAAAGATTGCACCGGTACGCAATGTCAATCTGGTTGTCAGTTCTTCGCCTGATAGTGCGGAGTTCGTTAATAAATTGAATTTATATGGCTTCAGGGATAAGAACTGGAAAATGAAGAAATCCGCAAGCAGAAGAATGATTTTTATTGGTGACAGTTTCGTTGAAGGTGAATTAAGCTCCCCAGACAGCATAATACCAGCAAGCTTTAAGAGGCGTGCCGAACAGGACGGACAGCAATATGACATTATGAATTTTGGCCTCATGGCTACCAATACCGCGGAGTATCTCAGAATTGCTTATGATATAGTGCCATTTTTCAGGCCGGACAATATTTTTATTGTGTTTTACGCTAATGATTTTTCTACCAGCCAAAACATCTATGGAAGGAGATTAGAAGATTTCCGATTTAACCCGCTGAGGCCGCGCTTGTTGGAATTACTTTTGATTCTGCGAAATGGAGGCGGAATACCGTTTCTGTGGAATTATCGAAACATCAGTTTTTTTAAGCCATTCCCGGATTTAACGAACCCTTGGTCGCAACGACAAGATGAACTCAGGCAATTGGTTACCCCTGAAATCTATAAGGCTATTGAAGCGGGTAAGTTTAATCCTTTTGCAGTAAATGATATGATACATAAGGAGAGATACCTCAGGAGCGAGTTTGACATCTCTGATGAGTTGACCAGCCTAAAAGCATTTTTAAATAAGTACCACTGCAAACTGTTTATCGCCTATATTCCATGCAGGCACCAAACTACAAGTTACTACCAAAAGTTTGAGAAGACATATTGCCTGAACTGCCCAGATAGTATAGACCTAACTAAAAAAATCTACAATGGACACGCTGAGTATCTGACAAATGAATGCAGGAGATTGGGAATTCCTTTTATAGATATGACTCCAAAGATCGAACAAGAAGAAAGATCAAACAATCACTTGTATTGGAACTATGATGAACATTTCCGCGGGAAGGGCTACTTTGTTGCAGGTTCGTGGATTTACGATTTCTGGAAGGAAAATGACAATGAGTCGAACCCCTGAATTTGTCCGCACCTAAGACTACTGTTGTCAAAGCAATCGCTGAATGTTGGCAGTTATCCTGATCTAAGAATCGAAAATCTCCGCTCACACCAGCATCCTCACCGGATTCTCTAAATATTGCTTGAAGGATTGGAGGAATTGCGCACCGGTTGCGCCATCCACCGCACGGTGGTCGCATGAGAGGGTCACCTTCATTACGCTGGAAACTTTGACTGCTCCATTCACCACTACCGGTGTTTCCTTGATCTTGCCGACTGCGAGGATGCAGGACTCGGGCGTGTTGATGATGGCGGTGAATTCATCAATGTCAAACATACCGAGATTGGAGATCGTGAATGTATTGCCCTGCAATTCATCCAGCTTCAGCGCGCCTTTCTTAGCTTTTTCAGCAAGCTGGCGTGATTCTGTTGCTACCTGGGCGATGGTTTTGTTGCCGGCAAATTTTAAAACAGGAACGAGCAGGCCCTGCTCCACGGCCACCGCGATGCCGATATGAATGTGGTGATGGATGCGGATGCGGTCTTCCATCCATGAAGCATTCACCTGCGGATGTTTTTGCAGCGCCATCGCCACGGCCTTAATGATGAGATCGTTGAATGATACCTTCACGGGCAACACCTCATTCATGTCTTTACGCACTTCAACGGCTTTATCCATGTTGAGCTCCATGGTGAGGTAGAAGTGGGGAGCGGTGAATTTGCTTGCTGTAAGCCGCTTCGCAATGGTCTTGCGCATCTGCGTGAGCGGAACATCCTCGTAGCTTTCTTTGCCAACTACCGCTGGCCAAACAGGAACGCCACCGGATTTTATTGCCGCTTCAATATCACGTTTTACGATCCTGCCTTCATCGCCTGAGCCGGTTATTTGCTTCAGGCTTACTCCGCTTTCCTTCGCCATGCGTTTTGCAAGCGGTGAGGCTTTTATCCTCCCATTGCCCGAACCCGCAGGAGCGGAGGCAACTTCGACAGGTTCACTTTTAGCAGTGACCGTTTCGACAGGTTCTTTTTCTTTTGCGGAACTTGCTTCCTTCTTAGCAGGCGCCTTTGAAGATTCTTCTTTTAGAAGCGCTTCAACATCCTCACCCTTTTCTCCAATGACTGCGAGTATTCCATCAATCGGCACCGACTTTCCCTTCTCCACTCCTATATGCAGCAGTACTCCGGCTTTCGGACTTTCAAAATCCATCGTGGCCTTGTCGGTTTCTATTTCCGCGAGCAATTCGCCAATGGCAACCTTATCTCCCACTTTTTTATGCCAGGCCACGATGACACCTTCCTCCATCGTGTCGCTCATCCGGGGCATTCTGATTACTTCGGCCATGGAGTAGATTTTAGATGTGAGAGGTTGGATTATGGAATTTCATACGGATTCAAATTTCATTCTTTCATTTGAACTTCTCTAAGCGCTCTCTGTATTTCTTCATTTGAAATATCATCTTTTTCACCTTTCGAATAAATGGAAATGAGGTAAACCTTTGTCTTAAGAATCTTTACCCAGGTAATAACCCTTGCTCCGCCTGATTTCCCTTTGCCTTTTGAACGAACCGACAACCGTATCTTGAAAACATCATTACCAAGCGGCATACCTTGAGTCGGACTTTTCTCCAGTGATTCAATCAATTCCGCAAGCTCGTGCTTGAGCGATTTGTATTTTTTAATAAGGCGTTTTGCTTCCCGCTCGAAATTAGGGGTAGTCTGAACCTTAAAGCTCATTCAGGAAGTCTTTTGCCGAACGGGATTTCAGCTTGCCTTTTTCAATAAGCTCAACTTCTTCAAAGCCCTGCTTAATTCCCTTTAAAACCTCATCCCGATCAGGTTCTTTTTCCACTTCAACAAATCCAAGACTATGAATCAATTCCATGAAGAACTTGAATTTGTCCTCCTTGACTTTAAGTGTGATTTGTTTCATCAAAGTAAAGTTAAGCAACGGCATTTTAAATGGTTCACTTCTTCGCCTTCAGGATCAAACGGATGCTCCTGTCGTAAGTAATGTAATTCCAAATCCAATTGATGAGCACAACTACTCTGCTGCGAAAGCCGATCAATTGTATAAGATGCAAACCCATCCACGCCAGCCAGGCGATGAATCCTTTTAAATGAATATTACCGGGGAGGTCCGCCACGGCCTTATTTCTTCCTATGGTTGCCATGGTTCCCTTGTCGGAATATTTAAAGGGCTGCATGTTCTTATCGATCGCAATCCGCATAAGATTCTGTGCGAGCAATTTTCCCTGTTGCATAGCCACCGGAGCGAGCTGAGGATGTCCGTTTGGATTTTCTTTATCCGTCATTGAAGCTATGTCGCCTATGGCAAAGATGTTTTCAAAGCCTTTCACCTGATTGAATTCGTTGACCTGAAAGCGGTTTCCCTTTGCTACTACTGAATCAGGCAATCCCCCGATCAAGCTTCCGGTGACTCCCGCTGCCCATACAAGTGTTTTGCACGGGATCACTGTACCGTCATTCAGCGTTACTTCCTTGCCGTCATGCTTCACCACACGCCTGCTCATCATGACCTCGATCTCCATTACTTTCAACGCTTCCAGCGCATCAGATGATGATTCGGGTGACATAGCCGCCAGCACCCGGTCAACTCCTTCAATGAGATAAATCTTCATATCATTGAAATTCAGTTCAGGATAATCTTTCGGCAGAACATGTTTTCTCAGTTCGCTCAACGCACCTGCGACTTCTACACCGGTCGGGCCTGCGCCTACGATCACGATGTTCATTAATCGTTGCTTTTCAATCGGATCATCGGTGAGCAAAGCCTCTTCAAGATTTCTGAGAATGCTGTTCCGCAAACTCAAAGCATGTGGCAGTTGCTTCAGCGGAAAAACCTCCCTGTAATTTTCATCATGACCGAAGAAGCTTGTTTTCGTACCGCTCGCGATCACGAGATGATCATATGTGATGTCACCCAATGATGTGGAGATGCAATTTTTTTCAGGATGAATTTTTTGCACTTCACCCATTCTGAAATAGAAATTTGATTTACGCTCAAACAGTTTACGCAGCGGACCGGCAATGGAGCTTGGCTCAAGCCCGGCTGTGGCAACCTGGTAGAGCAATGGCTGAAAGGTGTGAAAGTTATACCGGTCAATCAGCACCAACTGAAACTTCGTGGTATCGAGATGCTTGCAGAATTCAATCCCTCCAAAACCGCCTCCGATCACAATGACGCGGAGGAGAGGGGATGCTGGGATTTGGATGGGCATTCTGAATTACAAAGCTATCAGTCAACGGATAAAGAATAAATTTTTTTATATTGGCTGTAAACAAAACATTATGCAACGGATAATTCGCTTCGGTCTTGTTGTGAGCGTTGTAATTCTTCCCGCACTTCTCTTTGCTCAACAGCCACCTGTGGCTAAAGTTGAACCTACAACTGTCACTTTGCATGGTGACATCAGAGTTGACAATTATGCCTGGATGAAAAAGAAGAACAGTGGTGCAATGAAAAAATATCTGAAGGCCGAAAATGCTTACACCGAGGCTGTCATGTCGGATACAAAAGCTCTTCAGGAAAAAATTTACAAGGAATTAATCGGCAGACTGAAAGAAACAGACATGAGCGTGCCTTACAAGTACAAAGATTACTGGTATTACACCAAAACATCAGAAGGGGCCAACTATTGGGTAAACTGTCGTAAGAAAGATTCTCTTGAAAATGTGGAAGAAGTATTGCTGGACGTGAATCAGGTCGTCAAGCAGGAAAAATGTTATATAGCCTATATGACGGAGGTAAGCCCTGACAACAACATTATGGTTTATGCCGTGGATAAAACCGGAAGCTTTGAGCCAACCTATTTTTTTAAAGACCTAAAGCACAGAACCAAACTGCCGGATGCTTTAGATCGAGTTTCATCGGTAGCCTGGTCAACCGATAATCGAACTGTCTTTTACACGGTGATGGACAAAACCACTAATCGGAGCTACAGACTCTACAAGCATACGCTCGGCACTTCGGCTGAGGCGGATATACTTCTTTATGAAGAAAAAGATCCACTGTATGATGTTTACGTTTGGCTTTCTAAATCTGAAAAATACATCTTCGTTGAATCAGCGAGTTCAGATGAAACGGAATACAGGTTTTTACCGGCAGATCAGCCTGATGCCCCTCTTAAACTTCTTTATCCAAGAGAAAAAGGACATGAGTACTTCGTTGACCATTACGGATCGAAATTTTACATCACCACCAATAAAGAAGCTATCAATTTTAAAGCGGTGTCGGTGGATATTGCCGATCCTTCAATGGAAAACTGGCAACTGCTGATCCCTCATAGAGATGATGTGCTTTTGGACGGCATTGATATTTTCGATAATTACCTGGTGATCAGTGAGCGCGTTGATGCCAATGACAAGATAAGAATCCGAAGCTGGTCTTCCGGGGAAGAGTATTTTCTGCCATTTGAAGAAAACGCCTATTCGCTAAGCGTTGCCTATAACCCTGATTTCAGCACAGAGTGGCTTCGCTTTTCCTACTCCTCGCTAAAAACACCCTCTTCTCTTTACGAAATCAACATGGGTACAAAGGAGAAAAAACTACTGAAGCAGAAAGAAATCCCAGACGGCCACAATCCGGATGATTACGTGACCGAAAAGGTTTGGGCAGCGGCTGATGATGGCAAGAAAATTCCCATTTCACTTCTTTACAAAAAGGAAATAATTAAAAACGGATCCAACCCGGTTTACCTCGAAAGCTATGGCTCCTACGGCTCCGGGATGTACGCGTACTTTAATAACAGTATCTATCCTTTGGTTGACAGGGGGTTCATCTATGCGATTGCACACATAAGAGGCGGTGATGATCTGGGAAGAAAATGGTACTACGATGGAAAAATGCTGAATAAGAAAAACACCTTTCAGGATTTTATCGCCTGCACTGAACATCTTGTCAAAGAACATTATACTTCGGCAGGCCTTGTGGTTGCTCAGGGAGAAAGTGCGGGTGGCTTGCTGATGGGCGCAGTCGCAAATATGCGACCCGATCTATACAGGGGGATAATTCTTCATGCACCATTTGTTGACGTGTTAAACACTATGATGGATACTCTTTTACCGCTTACTACCGGAGAATTTATCGAATGGGGAAATCCTTATGAGAAACAGTACTACGACTACATTAAATCTTATTCGCCATATGATAATGTAAAAAAACAAGATTACCCGAACCTCTTATTTACTTCAGGGATCAGTGATGAGCAGGTGGGAGTGTGGGAGCCGGCAAAAATGGTAGCTAAACTTCGCGCAATGAAAACCGATCAGCACTTGCTGCTGTTGAAAGTAACTTTCAAGGGCGGACACGGTGGAGTTTCCGGCCGTTATGAGAAGTATAAAGATCTGGCATTTGAATATGCGTGGGTTCTAAAAATGCTCGGAAAAACGGACTAAAAGAATTTACCGATAGCTGGCTCAATAATTAAATATCTCCTCCAACTTCAGCTCCTGCACCGGCCCAAGTTGGTCAAGAGACTTCATGTCCACATTTCCTGTCTTGCCAAGAACGAGATAATTAAATTTCTTTCCTTTAATCTGCTCGTCAAAGAATTTCCCCAGATCATCAATCGTGGCAGTCTTCATGTTTTCATAAACGTCTTTGCGAATGTCGTAATCCAGCCCGCGTTTTTTGGCGGATTCGTAGCTCCAGAAAATGCCGGAACCTACAATGCGCTCACTTTCGATGATCTTCATGGCCGCATCGCGTGATGATTCAAACTGGCGCGGCACTTTCGGCATATCGCTCATGAGGTCTTTCATTGCCGATACTGCAAGGGGAAGCTTGTCGGCCTGCGTGCCGATGTAGGCGACAACATAATGCGACTCATCTTTCAATCTTGGAGTAGAGAAATAAGAATAAGCAGCATAGGCCAGAGCCTTTTGCTCCCGAATTTCCTGGAACACAATTGAAGATAATCCGCCTCCAAAGTATTCATTGAACAAGCTCGCAGCCGGGGTGAGTGTTTTATCGTACAGCGAACCTTTGGAAAACAGGATCATTTCAGCCTGCACCATATCGTAATTTGTGAAGAATACTTTATTCTCGCTCGTTTCAAGCTCGGGAAAGATTTTCGCCTGCGGATAATCTTTCAACGGAACGGCAACGGTGTGATGCTTTTCCAAAACCGGCTTTATTTTTTCCGCAGAATTTTTGCCGTAATAAAAAATGCGGTGTCTAAAGCCTGACAGGTTCCTAATGATGCCCACAAGTTCCTGCGGATTGAGATTCTTCAACTCATCTTTAGAAAGAATATTAGTGAATGAAGAATTCGGGCCGTATTTCGCATAATTCATCATTGCCGAGCGCAGGATGGTTCCCTTGTTGAGCTTGGCATCAAGACGTTCTTTCAAAATTCCGTCAACCATATCACTCAATGCTTGAGAATCAGGTTGCGCATTTGCAAGAATGTGCTCAAACAATTCAACGCCACCTGCAAAAGACTCTTCCAATCCTTTGAGCGTCACGTACACCTGATCCTTGGAAGAAGAAACATCAAAGCTCAATCCCTTTTTGAAAAATTCTTTTTGAAGATCCTCTGCAGAATATTTATCCGTACCAAGAAACGGAAGATATTTAATTGCAAGCGGTAACTTCTGATCGTTATCCGCTCCCATATCGAAGATGTAATAGAGCTCGAACAGTTCGTTGAACTTGTTTTTCACATAACTGAATTCAATGTCGCCCTTCAGTGAGTCAGTTTGAATCTCGTTTTTATAATCAACGAATACTGGCGAGAGCCTGGCCGATTCCAAACTGTCGAACATCACCATGAAGGCCGACTGTGTATCCCTATTCATCACAACCGGAGTGATCTTTGGCTTTTCAACTTTATGCGTATTCGGGTCGGTTCCGATGCGCTTGTAGGAAACAACATAATTATTCTTGTAGCGCTCGTTGGCGAATTGAACCACTTCTTCTTTAGTGATTTTTTCCATTTCGTTCAATTCATTCGCCAGCTTCTCCCATTCCAAGCCGAGGATGAAGGCATCCACAAATTTGTGCGCCCTTGCCCTGTTGCCTTCATAAGCCTTGATCTGCTGGAGCTTCATATTTTTTACGGCAGCTTCGATGAGCCAGTCATCAAACTCGCCTTTCTTGAGCAGGTCAACTTGCTGCAATAACAAGTCTTTTACTTCTTCCAATGTTTGCCCTTCTCGCGGCTCGCCATATAATCCAAGCATTCCGTAATCGGCCATGATATTTTCAAATGCTTCGGCAGAAAGCGTTTTTTGTTTTTGGTTCAAGTTCAGGTCAATCAGGCCTGCCTGGCCATTGTACAAAATCGCGGTGATGAGTTTGGTGATCAGGGCTTCCCGTGAATCTGCGCCTGCAGTTCTGAAACCGACATACACATGCTCTTCCTGCGGGCCGAACGATTCCTTTACCACAGGCTCCGCAAATTCAGACTGAGGTTCGAAAGAAAAAAGTGCAACTTCTTTTGGCTGCCAGTCGCCAAAGTATTTCTCTATCATCTCAACCGTCTTGTCGGGATCGAGATCCCCTGAAAGGCAGATGGCGATATTATTCGGGACATAGTATTTATCGAAATAGTTGTGAATGTTCACCATTGAAGGGTTCTTCAGATGCTCGCCTTCGCCAAGTGTAGTTTGCGTTCCGTAAGGATGATTCGGATATAATCCGTTTTGCAAAGCATCCCACGATTTGCGCCCGTCATTGTCCTGGGCGCGATTGAATTCTTCGTACACGGTTTCCAACTCGGTGTGAAACAGGCGCAACACCAGCGTACGGAAACGATTGGATTCAACGGTGAGCCACTTTTCCAGTTCATTCGATGGAATGTCGTTCACGTAAACTGTTTGCTCCACCCAGGTGTATGCGTTGGTTCCTTTCGCTCCCAGCGAAGTGATCATCTTGTCATATTCATTCGGCACGGCAAGTTTTGAAGCTTCATAGGAGAAGCTGTCAATCCTTTGATAGATCGCCTTTTTCTTTTCAGGGTCAGGGGTGTTTTTATGCAACTCATACAGCGCTGAAACAGAATCCAGCAAAACTTTTTCAGCTTCCCAATTGAGTGTGCCGATATCATGCGTGCCTTTGAAAAGCATGTGCTCGAGATAATGCGCAAGTCCTGTTGTTTCCTTGGGATCGGATTTTGAACCTGCACGCACCGCAATGTAGGTTTGGATTCTTGGCTCGCGGGGATTCACCGTGAGATAAACCTTAAGTCCGTTCTTCAGGGTGTAAATCCTTGCTTTCAGCGGATCATCTGCAACCGACTCATAAGTATATTTTGACTGTTCTTTTGGTTTGCACGATGATAAAAAAATGAGAGCTGTAGAAAATGCTGCAAGTAGAAGGACTTGGGAAAATTTCATGGGTTATTTGTGTTTAGCAGTTTATAAATCGTCATTGCGAGGAAATTTGCGCAGGTTTTGCGATGCTTTGCGAAGCAATCCCTTGCAAGTAACTGAGGATTGCTTCGCTCGTTCCTCGCTCGCGATGACGTAAAAATTGGAATCATTAGTGCTCCAATTTCAGGTCAAGTCTTTTTTGCAGATCGAGCACGGCAGGATTTTCCTCGGCCATCTTCCTGAATTTTTCCTGAGCCGTGAATGGTTTGGGAGGCGGAGCAAGCGGCTTATCCGTAACTACAGCCATAAGACTGATTCCACGGACATTCATCTTATCCTCAAGGAAGGCGACCAGCTTCATGCGCTCATTATCAAACAGTTCTTTCTGCAATTTGCTGTTCAGCGTAACGGAGATAACTGATTCCTCCACTGTCGGTTTATTTTGTGACATCAGGCTGTGAAGGCTGAGGCGCTTTTCTTCTTCGAGAATTTTGATGTATTCGCTCCAGGCTTGTTCCAGCGCAGTAGGATCGACTGCAATCTTTTCATTGCCGTCAGTTTCTTTCTTTGGAGCATCTTCATCTTTCACATTCAGATCTGAAAAGCGCAACGAACCGGTGAGGCTCGATGAACGCGGTTTACTTACAGGCGCCTCATTTTTTTTTAGCTCTTCCGGCTTTGGCTCTTTAACGGCTGATGATTCATATTTTCTTTCAGGCTCTTCAACCTTCTTAGCAACTTGGGGGGCAGTTTCCTTTTTAACTATCTGCTGAGGTGGAGCGTTTTTTTTTGGCTCAGCGAAAAAATCCTGCGGAGGCGTTTTAAGAAGATCAGAGAGGTGACACATCTTAATAAGTGTCAACTCTACGTGCAGCCGCTTGCTACTGCTCGCCTTGTAACTTACTTCGCAGAGATTTGCCAGATTCAGTGCGTTTAGTAAATAAGAGGGCGATATGAGCGTGGCCTGCTGGAGGTATCTTTCTTTTAGCGAGCCTGTAACTTCCAGCAGCGAAACGGTCTCCGGTTCTTTGCTCACCATCAGGTTTCTGAAATGCTCTGCCAGACCGGCAATAAAATCACCTCCATCAAAGCCCTTTCTTATGATCTCATCAAACAGCAACAGCGCCTGCGAATGGTTCTGAGCAATCAGTTGATCCGTGATCCTGAAATAGTAATCGTAATCAAGAATATTCAGATTGGCAAGCACGGAATCATACTCCAGCCTGCGGTCGGTGTAATTCACCAATCTGTCAAGCATGGATAGGGCATCACGCAATGCTCCGTCTGCCTTTTGTGCAATAACGTGCAATGCACTTTCATCGGCTTTTATCTTTTCACGTTTGCATATCTCCCCAAGATGTTTTGCAATATCTTCGATCGTGATCCGGATGCAATCAAAAATCTGGCAGCTTGAAATAATCGTAGGAAGAATCTTGTGCTTCTCGGTTGTTGCGAGAATGAAAATCGCATAGTGAGGCGGCTCTTCCAGCGTTTTCAAAAAAGCATTGAATGCCTGTGAGGACAGCATGTGTACTTCATCAATGATGTACACTTTGTATTTGCCATACTGAGGCGGGATGCGCACCTGGTCAACAAGACTGCGAATATCTTCTACCGAATTGTTGCTCGCGGCATCCAGCTCGTAAATATTCAGAGAGGTTGAAACATCTCCGGATTCATCGGCTTTGAATTCATTTACTTCACGGGCAAGAATTCTTGCGCAAGTGGTTTTCCCCACACCACGCGGACCGCAGAAAAGATAAGCGTGCGCAAGCTGGCCGCTTTTTATCGCATTTTTTAAGGTGGTGGTTACACTCTCCTGCCCTACTACATCTTCAAATATTACGGGGCGGTATTTGCGTGCAGAAACTATAAAATTGTCACTCACAGATTCAGCGGGTTGAAATAATTCAGAAAGTGTTTAAAGATAAAGATTTATCCCTTGTGGTTTCACGGGGATAATGAAAACGTGGAAAAGAATTGAAAATTCAATTCGCGTACAACTGCTCAATCTCGCTGCTGTATTTCTTCATCACCACATCGCGCTTCACCTTCATGGTTGGCGTCATTTCTCCGGAATCAACGGTCCAGTCCTCAGGCAGCAGTTTGAATTTTTTAACCTGCTCCACCTTTCCGAACTCAACATTGAACTTGTCAACTTCACTCTGAATAGCGTTCATTAGCTTGTCGTTCTTCACCAGTTCTGCTTTTGAACTAAAAGTGACTCCGTTCTTCGCACACCAATCTTTCAAATTTTCAAAAGAAGGAACAATGAGTGCGGACACGAAATGCTTGTTCTCACCAATCACCATCATCTGCTCAATGAGCGGGCTTTCCTTCATTTTGTTTTCGATAACCTGCGGGGCAACGTACTTTCCACCTGAAGTTTTGAAAAGTTCTTTAACTCTTCCGGTTATTTTCAGGAATTGCTTTCCGTTCCAATCAATCAATTCTCCCTGGTCACCGGTGTGCAGCCAGCCGTCTTTGTCAATGGTTTGGTCTGTGAGATCCTGGCGCCTGTAGTAGCCTAACATAATGTTTGGACCCTTAGCCAAAACCTCTTTTGTTTTGTCATCAATTTTTAAGGTCACGCCATCAATCGCTGTTCCTACGGTGCCGAGCCAATAACCACCCTGCTCCATTCTGTTCGCAGTAAGAACAGGCGCAGTTTCGGTTTGGCCATAACCTTCTCTTACGGCAATTCCTGCTGCATTGAAAATCCTTGCGATGTCCTTTCTCAAAGCCGCTGCTCCGGTCACTATTCCGATCACATTACCACCCAAAGCAGCTTTCCATTTGCTGAAAATAAGTTTCTGCGCGATTGCAAGCTGAAAATTATACCACGGGCCATTCAAACCGCGATCATCAAAATTCAGTCCGAGATTAACCGCCCAGAAAAACAATTTTCTCTTAGTGCCGGTCAACTCCGCTCCTTTACCCATGATGCGGTCAAATACTTTTTCAAGTAAGCGGGGAACGGAGGTAAAGAAGTGCGGCTTTACCTCTTGCAAATTTGCAGCAATGGTATCGAGGCTTTCCGCATAGTAAACGGATGCGCCAACGGCAAAGTAGGTGTAGCAAACCATGCGCTCAAAGATGTGGCACATCGGCAGGAAACTCAAAACTTTGTGGTTGGAATCAACAACCAGGTTAGGAATGGTTGCATGAACGTTGGCAGTAACATTTTTATGAGAGAGCATTACTCCCTTGGGTGTACCAGTAGTTCCTGAAGTGTAGATGATTGTGGCAAGGTCATCTTCTTTGATACCCGCCATGATCTTTTCAATCTCCGAATTGTCGCCTCCCTCTCCCAGCTTAAAAAATTCATTCCAGTTTTTCGCACCATCTACCTTGTCGAAAGTGTAGATATCCTGGAGTGTCGGAACATCTTTCTTTATGTTCTGCAGTTTCTGATGAAGGTCTTTGTCAGAAACGAATGCCAGCTTTATTCCTGCATCATTGAAAATGAATTTGTACTCGGCTTCACTGATAGTGGGATAGATCGGAACGTTGATCGCCCCTGCCTGCATCATGCCGAGGTCAATAAAATTCCACTCGGGGCGATTGTTAGAGATGATTGCCACCTTATCGTCAGGTTTGATACCGTATTTCACCATCGCCCTGCTTACCTGGTTGATGATGTCAACGCACTGCTTGGTGCTGTACTTTTTCCATTGCCCGTTTTCCTTGCAGGCAAGACAATCATCCTTCGGGAAATTCTTCAACTGGTAAGGAAGAATGTCGAATAGCCTCGTGTAGCTCATAGTCAGGTTTTATTTAGTGACGATTTTTAAAGGGATTCAAAAGTAAAAAATTTAACCTTTAAACCAAGCGCGTAACGCGGAAATTTGAAGGCTCCTTCACCTAATTTTGAGCCGCATGAATGATAAATCCGGTGCTGTAAAATGGTGGCTTTTGTGCGGAGTGCTCATGGTCTACTTTCAAATCATCCTCGGTGGCATCACGCGGCTTACAGGTTCCGGATTGTCCATCACGAAATGGGAGATTGTTACCGGGGCAATTCCTCCACTAAATGAAGCCTCCTGGCAGCAGGAATTCGATAAGTACAAGGCTACTCCACAATATCACAAGCTGAACAAGGGAATGTCACTTGCCGAATTCAAATGGATTTATTTCTGGGAATATCTGCATCGGCTTTGGGCACGGCTGATGGGAGTTGTGTTTGCGATCCCATTTGCGATTTTTCTTTTTCAGAAAAAGCTCTCCTCACGCCTTATCAAGCAACTTGCAGTAGTCATTTTGCTTAGCGCAATTACAGCCTCCTTTGGCTGGATCATGGTGAAGAGCGGATTGGTTGACCGGCCATGGGTAGATGCTTATAAACTGACGCTTCATCTTTCGATTGCTTTGATTACATTCAGTTATTTGTTGTGGATCACATTGCACCAGTTTCTTAAAGAAAAGCATTTCACAGTCAGCTCAAAACTGAAACGCTATTCTACTGTGCTGCTATGCATTTTATCTTTTCAATTGGTGTTAGGCGGATTAATGTCAGGGATGAAAGCCGGTTTTCTTTACCCGACTTTCCCTGACATGAACGGAAAATTTATCCCTGACGCATTGCTATCAGCATCATCATGGACTTTTGATTCTTTCCAGCATTATGATATTGATCCATTTGCGGCTTCGCTCGTGCATTTCCTACATAGGATGACCGCTTACGTTTTCATATTTCTGGTGTTACGATTTTTCTGCAAATCGAAAAATGAAAACACTCGTCAGCATCTGCAAACTGCAACCGGAATAATGATCGTAATTGTCACGGTTCAGGTCACGCTGGGAATTCTGGCGGTCTTGAATTTCAAAGGCGGGCTGCCTGTTACGCTTGGGATTTTGCACCAGGCAGTGGGCATACTGCTATTGACCAATTTGGTTGCTGTGCACGCGCTGATTCGAAGAACAACTTCCTAAGCCGAAGGGATGGCAATCAGCCGTTTGTAATAAACGCTCATAATGATAGCAGATGCAAGGATAAATAGCGCTAGTATCAGGTAGCTGTAGATCACGTTGTCACCGGTAACAAAAAATTGCAGAGACAAAACATACAGTATCACTAACCGGATACTTACGCTGATGGTCATAAATACTCCTCCTGTTCGCCCGATGATCTGGTTGGGTATATGATGAAATATGTAGGTCATCCGCATCACGCGGGTGCCTGCATTGCTGAAACCTTGAATCAAACCGATGAGATAAAAAACGAAAAGGCTTTTGTTCCACATGCAGGCCAGATAGATTATAGTAATGCTGATGGACATGATAATGACGGCTGCAACGGTGTTTGTGTTTCTAAAAAGCGTGCGCACTCCCAACCCCGCCAGCAAACTCCCAACTGCAAAATACATTTCATAAGAAGCATATACCCCTGCTTCCTCTTGCAGGTGATTCTTGATGTAGATCGGATTGAGAAAAAATCCGGTGACAAGAATGGTGACGAAAATGCAGAATGAAGCTGTGCCGAAAAGAAACACCAATGGATTGGATTTCAAATAATCAAATCCGGTTTTCAGTCGCTTCCAGACGGTGTTGACTTCGGTATGACGTTCGGCTACAGCCTGAAACCTGATTCGTGAAATC
>CAYOYI010000045.1:15471-15693 GCA_964408105.1 uncultured Chitinophagaceae bacterium
TCTCATGCAACTCCCACGGCCTGATGTTAACGCCTATATTCACCGGGAAACCGAAAAAGCTGACAACTCCATCCTTTGCACCTCCGTAAAGTATCGCTCCGAAAGCCATAGAGATTGCGGTGGTGGTTTGCCCCTGAATTTCAATCCATGAAATTATACGGCCGTAATCTTTAGGCTCTGTTATCTCCTGGGCAAAGGCGAATAAGTTGGGATAATGAACGG
>CAYOYI010000046.1:0-4698 GCA_964408105.1 uncultured Chitinophagaceae bacterium
TAGGCACAAGAAGGCGTACGCTCATGGCTAACGCCTCGATTCTTGCGCCATGTGAGGGGGGGTGGCGCTCGCCCGCGCCTACATGCGCGATGCCCAGTTGCTGATATTGGATGAGCCCACCTCCTCGCTCGATGCGCGCGCGGAGCATGAAGTGTTCCTGCGCTTCTCCGAGCTCATTGCCGGCAAAACCGCGGTGCTCATTAGCCACCGCTTCTCCACCGTGCGCATGGCCGACAGGATTGTGTTCCTCGAAAAAGGGCGCATCCGCGAAATCGGCACCCACGCTGAACTCGTAGCCGCTGGCGGCAAATACGCAGAGCTCTTCGGCTTGCAGGCGAAGGGGTATGTGTAGGCTCGCGCGTTAGCCTAATAATTGTCATTCGTAACTCGTCATTCGGATTGGGTGGCGCGGGTGACTTCGTTTCTTCATCGCTCTGTTTGGTAGCGCACACAACAGAAGTTCAGTAATTATCTTGTGGCAGATTGGGATTATTTATTTTTGAACAATGAGATTTTATAATGAAATCCTGATTGTCCTTTGAATCTCCACTTCAATAAAAACAATATTGGCGATTACAAAAGCGGCTCTCAAATCGCAAGAATTATTACAGAGGGATGGGTGCATAAAAATTGTTACTGTCCGAATTGTGGTGAAGAATACTTAAATAGGTATGCACATAATAAACCGGTTGCAGATTTTTACTGTAAGAAATGTAAAGAAGATTATGAATTGAAAAGTAAAAAAGGGGATTTGACTAATAAGATTAACGATGGAGCTTACAGGACAATGATTCAAAGGATAACTTCAAGGGAAAACCCCAATTTTTTCTTTTTAACCTATGACTTTAAAAATTTGAAAGTCAATGACTTTCTAATCATTCCTAATTATTTTTTTGTTCCGCAAATAATAGAGAAAAGGAAACCCTTATCTGCCACGGCAAAAAGAGCCGGATGGATTGGTTGTAATATCAGTTTGACAGAAATTCCATCCATGGGTCGGATTTTCTTGGTAAAAAAACAAAAGGAAATAGACAGAGAGGAGGTTTTAAGCAAATGGAAAGAAACCCGCTTTATACAAAAGGCAACATTAGAGGGAAGAGGCTGGACAGTGGACGTGTTGAATTGTATTGATAAAATACCTTCCAGTGAATTTGACCTGAGTCAGATTTATAAATTTGAAAACACTTTAAAGCAACGACACCCAAATAACAACTTTGTAAAAGATAAAATCAGGCAGCAACTTCAAGTATTAAGGGATAAAGGCATTTTAGAATTTGTTTCAAGAGGAAAATACCGTAAGACCATCCAATGAAGAAATTCATTTTCATTACAAACGAAGGCCATACTATTGCTCCCAATGAGAATGTTGAGATTCATAATTCTCAGGTAATCGGAATTGCAGAAGGAATTAACGAGGAAGAAGCCTTGAAAAATCTGTTGAAGGAAAATTCATGGATTTGGGACTCAGGCTTCAATGTTGCTGAGTTTATCGGACATGAACTGAAGGGGTGAGACACTTTTTGATTTCTAAGTCCCGTTAGGGACGAATCCTTTGGTAGAATTTGGATGCACTTCGTAAAATCAAAGCCCCGTAGGGGCGACCTTTGATACGGCATCATTTAATCATAAAATTCAAAGACATATTTTTCGTCAAAAGTGATTTCGAATTTCTTTAAGAGCCCTAGATATTCTTCCCTGAATGACTTTGTCTTATGGTGGTCTTCTTGTTGTATAATATATTGAATGACAGAATTGCGTTGAGACCGTGAATAAGAAAATGCCGCATAACCTTCCTGCCAGGAAAACTTTCCTTTCACAAACTTCTTTTCATTTACCCATTTTGAAGATGTTGCTTTCAACATTCGCATCTGGTCTGAAACATTTAATGTAACTGGCATTTCAAAGAACACATGCACGTGGTCTAACCAGCCACCTACCGCTAGTGGAAAGGCGCCATCATTTTTTAAGATGCCAGACATGTATTTGTGCAAATTGTCGCGGAAATTTGTTGTGATAATGTTTTCTCTGCCTTTCACAGCAAATACGCAATGAATATTCAGTTGCGAATAGGTGTTTGCCATAGCTCATCGGATTTATTGAATTAAAGGTCATCCCTACGGGATTCTCATTATCCCATGGTTTTTGATTTCTACCAAAGGAACATCCCTAACGGGATTATAAATTAAGATACTTACCTTCAATCCCTGAATTCTCCAAAGCCTTTGCGTTATTTTTTCCATAAGCAACAATAACACTTGGAGCTCCTGGAGTACCGCCTTGTGTTCCGTCCACATGATAAAATTTAATTCTGCCTTTTACAAACAAGATTCCATTGGCATCATTCCATACATTTTCAAAGAATAGTTTTGTTTCCGTTCTAGCGAATAGAACTGCAATGCCGTTTCCATGCTTCTTTAGTTTATCTAACCATAGGTATAAGTTTCTGTCGTAAGGAGGATTGCAAAACACTCTTCCAAACCATTCCTTTTTTAAGCCATTATCTTTTACCGTAAAATTTGATTTCGCATGCACAAATGGTGGATTGACAGGACAACAAGGGTCTAAATCAAATTCACCAAGCTTCTTTACTAAATCTGGTGGAGTTAACCATTCAATCTTGCCAAGCTTTGACTTTTCAAATGTCGTATCCATGGAAATATTTTAGCAAAGGATCAAAATATTTTCATAATCGTCAACATACAATAAGTACCATTTTAAAATAGATATCCACAACTCTCCGGTAGGAGATGACTTTAAATACCCTCGCCCACCAAAAGCGCAGAGCCCGCTTCTTGGCGCACGCTGTCGCCCAGCCACAAGCCCAGCGACTCGTGCCTCCCCAAATACTGGCGCAAGCATCCGTCACCTTGGCCCCCACCTGGCGCAAGAATCGAGGCGTAAGCTTTCTTGTGCCTACCATGTTTTAAATTTCATCTTACTCAGTTAGTGATTCCCACCTGCGCATGAATGACGCTCTTCGCCAATGATTTCCGCTTTCCCGCGCAGCCCCTGGTTTTCATTTCATGCATCCCGCGCGTTTTTTCACAGAGACAGGGTGTTGTACTGATGCACAGATGTCATCTTTTCCGAAAGATGACATCTGTTTTTCACCTACTTTTTCTTATGCTCCGCATCCTGAATGTGATGCCGCAACTGTTTTTTCTTATGCAGCCGGTGCTGAATGATATACATAGGCAATGCCTTCATGCGTAAACAATTCCTGAGTGATGTGCAGCAGTCGCAGCCTGTCATCATCTGCATTGCGCTACATCAAAATGCACATTGCAACCATGACATTCGGGGTGTTGAGCATAACACGCAGGGCCGGCCAGACAAAAAATAATCCCTGAGCGATAACATTCCGGCTTGCGGTGATAGGCAGCAGGTCTCCTGTGGTGTTAAGAATTGTAAAAATATTGTCATGGGAAAAATAATTAATCCCTTGTGCATGAAGGGAATAACTGTTTTTCCCCGGTGCGGGTTAAAAGAGATAACGGGCTGTAACCCTTTGGCAGCAGCAATTTGGCACATCATTAGCGTTTGATATATCAACAAACAAGAATTCCTGTTTCACGTTGTTTTGAAGTATTTGTTAACCAATAAAAAAAGGAGGATGATATGAAAAGGTATTACTTGCCAACGGGTGACCTGAGCTAGTCGCTGTGGTTATCCAATTTCGCGTCAAAGCTTTCCACGTATTCCGGTAAATATGGAATTACGGCAGGCGAGATGACGGATGTAAACGATTCGAACGATAACTTCACCTACTACCTGACGTTCCAGGAAACGTTCAGGGAGTTTTTGAAGAAGCTGACCGCTTTCAAGAATGAGCTGCGCGATGGGGTGGTGCCGGGCAATCCGAGCAGCCTGCCACCGGTAGTGCCGGTGATGCCTGCTGCGCCCCCGGCTGTGCAGCCTGACATTTTCCTGCGCGTCACTTCATTAGTCAACCGCATCAAGTCGCATGCGTCTTATACGGTTGCTGACGGGCAGGATTTGGGCATCGAAGGCCCGGAGGTGATGATTGACCTTGAGAATGTGAAGCCTGAGCTTGAGGTGCAGATAGTGGCGGGGCGCCCGCTGATAAAGTTTCAGAAGCTGGGGCTTACTGCGCTGGAGATACAGGTGAAGCGCACCGATGCCGGCACGTTTGAATTGCTCGACATCAGCGTGTCGCCTGATTACACCGATATGCACCAGTTGCCGGCAGCCGGGCAATCAGCGGTCTGGAAGTATAAGGCGATCTACCGGCTGAAGAATGAGCGGGTAGGGCAGTGGAGCGATGAAGCGGCTATCGTGGTGGGAGGATAGGGGTTAAATTGATAGTTATCTGGCAGATGTCATCTTTCCAAAGATGACATCTGTTTTTTTTTAATCAGTTCCTCTCATCAGCAAAATTGTGAGCGCTGTAGGTGTATTGCGTTTCGCTTTCCTTGGCAGATTCCTGCTGTTGCTTTAGCGTCCAGTTGTCTGTCTTTGAGGTTTCAAGCCACACATTTCCTGATTTGCGAAACACCTGCGCGTTAAGTCCTGTTTTGTTCCTGAATTCCTGCTCCAGCGTACCCACTTTTGTGGTCTCATCAAAAACTATTTCACCTGCCCCTTTAGTTACCTGCGAGACGGTTAAGGAATTATCAAGAAGATCCTTACGTGCTGAAGCTTCTTCCTGTCGGTGAGGATTTTTGAAAAATTCAAGTT
>CAYOYI010000046.1:4708-15671 GCA_964408105.1 uncultured Chitinophagaceae bacterium
GTTTCAGGTAAGGAAATTCATTTTGAAATTCCTTTTGTATCTGTTTCAGTGACTGGGAAGGGGTGATAGTCAGTTTCATGGCTGAAGATTTTAAATGTTTCTTCAAAATTAAATTTAGAATCAGCGCCTGGAAATGACTTTGGTCATTAAAGCTTAATTAGTTTAAAAGTTTTTCTGGACAGGCCGTTGCTTATTTCAAGCAAATAAGTTCCCTGACTCAGGCGCATGTCACCGGGTCTGAGAATTAATTCATGATAGCCAGGTTGCCTGTTTTCGGTTGGCAGTATTTTGATTTCTTTTCCTGCAAGGTCTGTGAACCGAACCTGCAGGTTAGTGGCGCTTAATAATTGGTATCTGATCAGTATTTCCGCCTCGAATGGATTGGGCTGTACGCTGATATTTTGTACCCAGGCTTCATTAATGCCGTTAATAAATGCCTTGTAAGGAACGGACAACGTGCTGCACCCGGCATCATTGGTCAGCGTTACTGTGTACTCTCCATTTGTGAAAACAGGAAGGGTTTGCTCATCAGCTCCCGGAATTAAATCGCCATTGACATACCATTGGTAAAAATATCCTGTATCGGGCACTGACAGCATATTGTCCTGCTGCGTGATTGTAGCAACTGGCGGCACAGGGGAGAGCGTCACCACGGGTCCGGCAGAACTTCCTTCACATCCGTTGGCATCCTGAACCGTCACCGTATAGAAACCGGCATCCTTTACGACAATCTGAGCAGAGGATTCCTGGGTTGACCATTGATAGGTTGCATAATTCAAGGTAGTTGATAAAACAATGGAATCGCCTTCGCATAGGATGATGTCATTTCCAACTGTGATAATTGGAACCGGATTGGCGTGTTCTGCAATTTGCACGGCTGGCGATGATCCTGAGCAACCATTGGCGTCAGTCACAGTTACAGAATAATTTCCGGGACTTGAAACATAATGGGGCGATGACATGAATCCGTCAGTCCAATTGTATGAGCTGAAGTTTCCGGCATCCAATTGCAGCGAATCTCCATCACAAAATGCTGTGTCATTTGACGAAATAACAGGGGAGGGGAGATCAAAAACCGAAACATCAACAGCAGGAGCACGGTAAAAACACCCGTTATTGCCGGTTACTTTTAATTCATAGCTCCCGCCCGCAGTCGCGGTGAATTGCAAACCGGTATCAACCGGTGATTCATTTAAGAACCAGGTGTATGATGCGTATCCGGGTTGAGTTGAAAAAACAACAGAGTCTCCATCACAAAAGGAGGTGCTTCCGTTCACGGCAACCGTTGGAAGCGTTGCCGGCAAAGATTCGGTAACACGGTAAATTCTCCCACCGCTAAATCCTGCAACGTAGAGTTCTCCATTCCGATCTTCACCAAAAGTGGTGAAGCTGTTGGAGAAAGAACCCTGCGAAGTGGCAACCCATGAGCCACCGGTATTTATCATTGTCCAGAACCTCCCGCTGCAGTAATCGGCAAATACATAATGCCCGTAAAGGTTTGGGTAAAGGCAGCCACGATAAACATAACCGCCCACTACAGTGCACCCGGATGTCGGGTTCACATATTCGTACACCGGAGCAACATAGCTGCTTTGAGGCGCGCATCCGCTGGTGAGGTTGGCACGGTTAGCCTCGTAACAGCGCCAGCCATAATTCTCGCCTCCTGAGCTAGAAGCGGGCTGAAAGTCAACCTCTTCCCGCGCATTTTGTCCGACATCACCGATCCATATATCTCCTGTCAGGCGGTCGAAACTAAATCGCCAGGGATTTCTTAAGCCCAGCGCCCATATCTCATCAAGAGTATTCGGATCATTTATAAACGGATTTGTCGGTGGTATTTTGTAGCCGGCTGCCGTATCCACATCAATCCTGATCATTTTACCAAGGAGGTTTTGAGGATTTTGGGCGCGATTGCCGGGATCGTTGCCGCTGCCGCCATCGCCAAGGCCGAAGTAGAGATATCCATCCGGCCCGAAATTCATATCTCCGGCATTATGATTGCCGTAGGGCTGGCTGATAGTGAAAATAATTTGCTCGCTTGATGCCACTGCGCTATCCGGATCATTCGCGCTGACTTGAAATCTTGAGATGGTCGTATTGCCAAAGCCGGCTCCCTTATCAATGTAGTTAACATAGAAATAGCCATTGTTCTTATAATCGGGGTGAAAGACCATTCCAAGCAATCCCTGCTCGTTTCCGCCTGATTCTACTTTGCTAACAATATTTAAAAACGGTCGTGAATTGACGGTGCCTTGTGCGTTTATTATTTTTATGATGCCTGCCTGTTCCACAATGAACAGACGATTGTCGCCACAGTTTACAATATCCACAGGGCGCGTAAAGCCGCTGGCAATTTGTTGCAAGCCTATAGAAGGTTGGCTCATAGAGGAAAAAGCCCAAAGCAACAGGAGGACGAGAAAGGTAAAGTTGATTTTCATTCTTTTGAAATTGGGTCAATTAAAATTACGCGGAGAGTATGAAGCTGACAACTATCTGCGGACTGAGAATCAGGTGCTCACTTTCTGGCTTTGTGGTTATTGAATTGCGCTAATTTGAAATATACCTGGAGGGTAAAGAAAAGTGGCGTTACTGCCGCTGATAAATTCCTTCAAGATTATAGCCGCTTCCTCCGGAAGTCAGAAACACTTCGACTTTTAATTGATTAGTACCAATGAGATACGCCTGATCTCCGCAATTTTTGTCTTCGCAGGTGTCAGTACAACTGCTGATAAAAAATAACAGTGAAAGGGTTGTAGCGAAAAATTTAAAATAACTCATGTCAAAGTGATGTGACATGAAAAGGGATGTTTACTTCTTCTTCTGATATTTCTTCTGGAACTTCTCGATACGGCCTGCGGTATCCACAAATTTCATCTTACCTGTGAAGAAGGGATGAGACTGGTTAGAAATTTCCAGCTTCACTAAAGGATATTCCTTGCCGTCTTCCCAAACAATGGTTTCCCTGGTTGGAGCGGTTGACTTTGACAAGAATGAGTAATCGCAGGAGAAATCTTTGAAAACCACCATTCTGTAATTCTCGGGATGAATATCTTTCTTCATAAGCCTTGTTTTTCGGGTTGGCAAAGGTAGCAATTTCCAGTTAAAAATCAAAGACTTATCAGTGCAACCTTTCTGGCTGTTTATTTAGTCAATCTTTTAACGGTTTGGTAACTGCGGGGATGGCTGATTTTGATAACTTTAAGTAATTCGGGTTCATAAAATTCAGATTCTATGACTATGGTTCATAACAAGCTGCATAATATGCTCAAATGGCGCAAGTTCAATGGCGAGCAGATCACTTTGCCTATTAAAGACGAGGTGGAGGAAGCTATTATTCGCGAACGTGCTTTAGGAAATAAGCTGATGGTTTGCATTGGAACGGATTCTCAGGTTCGCGGTGAGCTAACAGAATTTGCAACGGTGATCGTACTGCTTCGCGAGAAGAAAGGCGGTTTCATGTACATTCATAACGAAAAGACAAAACAGCCGATGGCGCTCAAAGAACGGCTGCTGAATGAGGTCTCCATGTCAATCAATATCGCTTATGAACTTTGCGACCTGCTGGATAAGCATGATGTTGACCTCGAGGTTCATGCCGACATCAATACCAATCCGCATTTCAAATCCAATACCGCCTTAAGCGAGGCAATGGGCTATATTCTTAGTATGGGATTTGCTTTCAAAGCGAAGCCGCACGCTTTTGCCAGCACAAGCTGTGCGAATAAGGTAGTATAGCTTGCCGCGTTCGGGCCTGAAAAAAAATTCCTTTCAAATATGGGGGTGCGCTTGTAAATCTTTACATTTGCGCAAAAATCAGTCCTATGTCAACAAATTCTTCCAATAAGCCGGTCACGATATTGCTCGTATTATCGGTTGTTCTTAATGCAGTTCTTTTTTATTTCCTCTATACAAAGCTTTCCCAAAACAAAGAGTTAGGCGCCAAAGTAGCCACACTTGAGGAGAGAGTAGATTCGCTCACTCTTCTGAAATCAGCGCTCACCACTCAGGTTGAAGAAACTTCATTAGAGCTCGATGAATTTAAAGGCCTTTCAGCGGAATTGGACAGCCTGCTTACGGTTGCCAAGGGTGATATAGCTAAAAAAGAAGCTCGCATTGCATCCTTGAAAAAAGATGCGGCAAAAGCAAAGGAGCTTGCTGTTGAAGTAGCTGAGTTAAAGCAGCTTAAGGAGCGCTATCTTGAACAAATAGATTCACTTATTGCCTCAAACAATTTGCTCCAAGAGGAAATAGTTACCTATCAGGCTACCGTTCAAAGCCAAACCTCTACCATCGAGCAGCAGCAGAGGACAATTGAAAAGGGTTCGATTTTGGGCGCAGATAATGTAACGGCTACCCCGCAAAAGCAAAAAGGAAACGGGAAGTATGTGAATACTGCTATTGCCTCCAAGACAAGCCGGGTAGATGTGTGCTTTGACCTTCTTGAAAACAAAATATCTACCCCAGGACAGAAAACAGTTTATCTGCAGATCATTTCGCCCGAGGGTGTGGCGGTAGGTACCGATGCCACCGGTGCAGGCACTTTCACGATCAAGGATGATAATTCAGAGGGGCGCTATACTACCGCTGCTCAGATTGACTACCAAAACCAGCGCAAGAATTATTGCGTGGGCTGGAGCTATGACCTTCCGCTGTCAAAAGGAAGCTATACTGTTAAGGTTTATACCGATGGTTTCTTCAGCGGGGTAGGAGCTTTCATTTTGAAATAAGCGAGTCAATAAACTTTACCAGTTCCTCACGACCTTTTTTATTTTTTACGGAGGTGATAAAGATGTGCGGAAGCTCTTCCCACTGTTTGCTCATCTCCTGCTTAAATGCTTCAACATTCTTTTTGAATTGAGTTGACGGATAACGGTCAGCCTTGGTGAACACAATTACGAACGGAATTTGCATTTTGCCCAGCCGTTCGGTGAAATCAAGGTCATTCTTTTGCGGAGGGATACGTGCATCAATCAAAAGGAAAACACATTGAAGCGTCTCGCGCTTTGCCAGGTAATCCGTTATCATCTTTTGGAATTGTGACCGCTTGTCCTTCGACACTTTGGCATAGCCATAACCGGGCAAGTCAACCAGATACCATTTTTCGTCAATCAGGAAATAATTCAGCAGTTGCGTTTTGCCCGGAGTTTGTGATGTGCGCGCAAGGCTCCTTACGTTTGCCAGGAAATTGATGAGCGATGATTTCCCGACATTTGACCTCCCCGCGAAGGCAAATTCAGGCAATCCTGTTTTCGGACAACCCTCTATTGACGGATAACTCCCGATGAAGCGGTGACTTTTAAAAAACATCTTTGACCTTGACAAGCTTATTTTAAACCGCCAAGAGCGCAAAGTTCCGCAAAGAGAAATACTTTGCGCTCCTTAGCGTTCTTTGCGGTTGATTTAGGAATTGGGAGTTTCTAATTTTTCAGTGTTAGTTCAGTTTCTCGAATGACTCTGTTAACTTCGGTCGCTCGTTTGGATTACCACGCCAAAGTAAGCATAGAAATTTGGAATCTACACCCGTTACACCCTATAATAAGACTGAAAGCAAGAAGCAGCAGGTAGAAGAGATGTTTGACAACATCGCTCCTCGCTATGATTTTCTCAATCACCTGCTTTCTGCCAACATTGATAAGATCTGGAGGAGAAGGGTTCGCAGGATAGTAGAAAAGGATAATTCAAAATTGATCCTCGATGTAGCAACCGGTACTGCCGACTTAGCAATAGAATTATCGCGCATGAAGCCTGAGCGCATCACCGGGGTGGATATTTCGGAAGGAATGCTGGAACTGGGAAGGGTGAAGGTGAAAGAAAGGTCGCTTGATAAGTTGATCACCTTGCAGAAGGCCGATTCAGAAAAGCTGCCCTTTGCGGACAATACTTTCGATGCCGTGACCGTTGCTTTCGGGGTTAGAAATTTTGAAAATCTGAAAACAGGCATAAAGGAGATGTGTCGTGTTTTGAAGCCAGCCGGCAGGCTTGTTGTGCTGGAGTTTTCAAAGCCATCCGCGTTCCCTGTAAAGCAGATATTCTATTTTTACTTCCACTATATTCTTCCGGTGATCGGCAGAATATTTTCGAAGGACACGCGGGCTTACACCTACCTTCCGGAATCGGTTCAATCGTTTCCTGAAGGTAAAAAGTTTGTTAGCCTGCTGGAAGAAGCTGGGTTTAAAGAAGTTCAATGCAAGAATCTTACATTCGGAATATCATCCATCTACACCGGAAAAAAATCCTGATCCTGGCTTTTGTAATGCTGGCTCCTGCATTTGCTAATGCGCAGCTTAACTACCTCGAGTATCTGAACAAGAGGTTTTATTTCGGCATCACGCTCGGTTTCAACATGTCGCAGTTCAAGATCACGCATTCCGAGGATTTCACCTACAATGATTCCGTTCTTGTGGTAGGTTCTTCATGGGGGCCCGGATTCAATCTGGGGATTATCTCTAACCTGCGCATGGGAAAATATTTTGACCTGCGCTTCATTCCCACGCTGTCCTTTGCGTCCAAGACTATCGGTTATGACCTCTCGAACGACCGGCATATTGATAAATCAATTGAGTCAATCAGCATTGAACTTCCGCTGCAGGTGCGCTTCAAATCGCAGCCGATAAAGGACATACGGCTTTACGTGCTGGCGGGAATTAAATACAGCGTTGATATGGCTTCCAATGCAAAGGCAAGACGAGCAGACGACCAGGTGAAAGTGGGGCGGCACGATATGTCCTATGAGCTGGGAGGGGGTATCCAGTTCTTTTTCCCGTTATTCATTTTCTCGCCAGAAGTGAAAATCTCAAATGGCTTCCTCAATGTTCATTCCAGAAATGAAGCGCTCATTTATTCTGGCGTGCTGAATAAGCTATTTTCCCGCTCGTTGGT
The DNA here is from genome assembly GCA_964408105.1 of uncultured Chitinophagaceae bacterium. GTDB lineage: Bacteria > Bacteroidota > Bacteroidia > Chitinophagales > CAIOSU01 > BPHB01. The sequence continues at coordinate 11,588 of CAYOYI010000046.1, forward strand.
TATATCGTTGCATTTTGAGGGGTAGGAGTCGAATAAACTGTTGATAGATTTTAAGTTACAAGCCCCTGTCCCTCGTCCGTTCATTTGTCCCTCCGGATGTAATCCGGTCAAAACTTATTCTTCCACATCATGGACTCCACAGGCTTCAAAGTGCGCTTGCTGTATTTGGCGGTGTGCTTTTTGTGATAGGGAGTTTCAACCTCGCCCTTCACAGCAAAATAAATAAGCTGGCCAACCGGCATGCCGTGATAAATCCTCACCGGCTGAATGCAGGATATTTCAAGCGTCCAGGTGTTGCAAAAGCCAATGTCGCCTTTACCTGCCGTAGCATGGATGTTTATCCCAAGTCGGCCGATGCTTGATTTGCCTTCAAGAAATGGTACATGCTTATGAGATTCGGTATATTCTTCCGTGACACCGAGGTACAGTGTACCCGGCTGTATCACATAGCCTTCTTCGGGAATAAGGATTTCCTGTATCTCGTTATGCGCGCGCGCATCGAGCACGTGGTTTTTGTAAACGGATAAATATCTCCCAAGATGCACATCATACGAATTGCTGCCCAGGCACTCCGGCCGGAACGGCTCGATCAGGATGTTCTCGTTTTCTATTTCGCGTAAAATCTCTTTGTCGGTGAGGATCATAAATGGTTCTGAAATGCCCGGCTAAGATATTAAGGTAATTGCTAAAAACCTACGACTGCCTTACGGTTTCAGCATTTTGAGCGATTTTGAAAATAACCGCTCATTGCGAGTGAGGCTTTGCGAACGAAGCAATCCCCAAGTTGAAATTCAGAAGGGGATTGCTTCTCCCGATGCAACCCCTTAAGCAATGCTATCGGGATCGCAATGACGATCGGCCTGGCTTTTTATTTCCCACACCATGATGCTTCGGTCATCGCTTGCCGATATGAGCAGGTTGCCATGTGATGACCACAATAATTTGTTCACCGAGTTGACGTGCCCGTCAAACTTTTCTTTATCAATCACTTTAAGCAATTCAAAATTTTGCGCATTCCAGATTTTAATGGTCTTGTCGCGGCTGGCTGTGGCAAAATACTTTCCATCCGGGCTGTAAACGATGCTGTTGATGGTGAACATGTGCGCAGGAATGGATTTTACCAATGCAAATTGATTTTGCGTATTCCAAACTTTCAAATGTGCATCCCGAGAGCCGGTAAGCAAATATTTGCCATCAGGTGAAAAGCAAACCGAGAATACCGAGTTTTCATGTCCGCTTAATGTTTTGATAATGGAAAACTTCCCGCTTTCAAGGATGTAAACATTGTTGTCACTGCTTCCTATTGCAAGAATATTTTCTAACGGATGGCAATTGATCTGCCGCAAGCTTTGGGTGCTTATCTCAATGGAATTCAGCAATAAGAAATCCTTTTCGTTCCAAAATGAAAGGTAACCATCACCGCCTGCACCGAGCAGAATACTTTGTTTGAAACAGAGATCGAAAACACCCTGGCCGTGATGCGATAGCGTTTTTACTTTTTGAGGTAATTCCGGATCAAGGATATAAATCGTTCCGTCCATTTGTCCGACTGCCATCCGCTCACCAGGAAATTTCAATAGTGAAAAGCTCTTTCCGGGAGTATTGGCGACAAGTTCAGCATTCCCGGTATCGTCAAGATTCCATCGGATGACTTTGCCGTCACCACCTGCGGAATAAAATATTTCGGGATATTCCGGGTCAGCTGCGAGCGTGTAAACAGCACCTGTATGACCAGTGAGCGCAGCGAGTTTAGAGATGTTGATTGAAGGCATCATCTATTTGTAATAATATTCGGACACCCTCTCCTTCAGGAGAGGGGCGGGGCGAGGTGGCTTGGAGTTGGCGCACATGCCCCGGTTTGGCCTCACCCTGAAGCGCTTCGCTTTCTGTCCCTCTCCCACGGGAGAGGAAAAAATTACCCTTTGCCAATTTTCTGATTTGTATTGAAATGCCTTCAATCCTGAGATAAGCTTCTAAAGTGAAGGAAGTGTAACCCTAACTTTGTCTCAACATGCCGCTGATAAAGATAGAGCATATAGCAGAAAAGACCTCGCTGGGTTTGTGGGAAGCAACTGAGCCGCTGGATTATTTTTCTGATTTACCAGAAGGTTATTTGACCGGGTTAAACGATGAATTCAGTGAAAAGAGGAAAAAAGAGTTTTATGCCTCACGTTATTTATTAAGAAAGATGCTTGGTGATGATGGCATTGTATTGTCGCGTTCGGAACATGGCCAAATACGAATTGAAAGTAGCGATCTGAATATCTCATTGTCTCATAGCGGGAATCTCATGGCAGCTATGATCAGCCATGATTATAAAGTCGGGATTGACGTGGAGGAAATTCGCCCGAAGGTGCAGCGGGTGATGCACAAGTTTCTCAGCGATGAAGAGATAGCTGCAATCGGTGATCCCCCGGATATTCAGATGCTGATCTTGTGCTGGTCAGCAAAGGAGACTATATATAAGCTGATGGGAATTCAGGGATTATTGTTTCGGGAGCAGATACGTCTTCAAATCCCAAGTTCATGGTCAGAGAAACCTTTTGATGCGAGAGTTGAAACAGAAAGGCTAAAAGTGAACCTGAATATATTCTTCGAGGTGATTAAGGGAGAGTATGTAATGACAAGGTGTCACAGAAAGTAATAGCAATGTAAAATCCTTAAGGCTAATTCTAAGTATGCAACTTAAGTGCTATCTTAACTAAACATGAGGGTAATAGCCGTTCTTACCACCTTTTTGTTACTGTTTACGTTTGTATTGAAGCTCAAGGGACAATGTATCGCTAATGCAGGTGATGATTTTACCTTTTGTGATTATGATATGGATTCAACCAATCTTGGAGGAAATCCAAGTGTAATGGGAGGTAATCCACCATATACTTATAAATGGACAACTTCCTGGTCATTTTGGACTCTGTATTATACCGCTTCTGATTTTTTGGATGATACTACCACTGCTAATCCAAAGATTGTAGATTTTCCGCGGGACACATTTTTGCTCTTCCATTTATTTGTTACCGACAGTTCGGGTAATATCTGCTCGGACAGTGTCGTTGTTCGGGTTTCCAGTTATTCATGGACTCTGGAGGATAAAAGACGATATATTAATCAAGGTGATAGTGTCATGATTTATCCTGGCATATTCGGAGGAATACCTCCGTTAGCGTATCAGTGGTCGCCTTCAACTGGATTGTCACAACCTAATGAAGCCAATACCTGGGCAAAACCGGATACTTCGACAATTTATGCTTTGCTCGTTACGGATTCAATCGGCTGCATAGGAGGCGATGGATTTGTTGTTTACGTTACTCCGGTTGGAGTCATAGAACGTATAACGCTTCCGGATATTTCCGTTTATCCAAATCCCGCAAAGGATTACTTGAACATTGAGAGCGTTGATGATGATGGACATTTCAGCATCTTTGACCTTTTTGGTAGAGAGATATTTGAGGCAAAAATTCAAAGAGGAAAAAATATTTTGAATCTTGGCGGGCTACCTGATGGGGTTTACACATTTGGTACAACCGGTAGTCTGAAAATTGACAAGTTGGTTATCATGCAATAAGAAATGCAACATTTTCATTGGCAAATCAGCACATCGCCTTGCAACCTTTCCCCTTAAACCTCATTCTTTCTTTCAGTATTTTGTAAACCCAACACTTTCCCGATTCATGCTCAATTTCAGATCGTTCCTCCTTGCGTTTTTATTACTGGCAACTCATCTTCAGGCTGTTCCTCCGGGAGGCAATAAGAGCGATGAGGCACCCGCAAAGCAAAGCTCACTCGGAGTTTATGAAGGCTATTCCCAGCCGGATTACAAGGGTTATAAATATTCTTCCCGTTATCTGACCATGCGTGATGGTGTGGAGATCGCTACCGACCTTTTTCTTCCTAAGAAAGCACAAGAAGGGGAGAAGTTTCCAACCATCATCTATCTTACCCGCTATGTTCGCTCGCTGAAGGCAAAATTTCCTTTCAACCTTTTTAAAAATCCCGTGTTGGTGGTGGTGCCGGAATCGGAAATTGAATTTTTTACTTCACACGGATATGCTTGCGTCATTGTAGATGTGCGTGGTTCTGGCGC